>JAIOSX010000056.1 GCA_021107345.1 Candidatus Aegiribacteria sp. | reverse complement strand
GTATACAATCGATACAGGGGGAGCCGGCCAGCCGGCTCCCTTTTCTATTTCATCAAAAATTTTACCTGTAACATCAACAGCCCTTGACACGGTATGACTGGAAATGCAATTGTTGCGGGTAAAGATGCGGGAGCGCAAGGGGACTGGTGTCCCTCCCGGACTTCAAATCCGGTGCTGGGTGCTAAAACCATCCTGGGTGGGTTCGATTCCCACACGTTCCCGCCATTCTATCGCACTTCTTTTTTCGATATCTGATCCAGCACCATTCCCGCAAGTGTATACCCGAAGATTCCGGGCATTATTATCAGGCTGGGTATCCGGTTTCTTACCCTCCCCCTGTGAAATATCTGATCGTTCATATCGGGAGGAAGCGAATGATCGCCGGGGGGCTCAGTTGAATACACACAGGATATACCGCTGGAAATACCGCGTTTACGGAGATACTTTCTAAGCTGTCTTGCCAGAGGACAGCATCTTGTCCGGGATATATCACCTGTTCTGACAAGTGAAGGATCTCGCCTTCCGGAAGCCCCCATACTGCTGAAAACAGGTATACTGTGTTCAACGCAGTACTCAAGCAGGGCAGCTTTTGGATTAAGGCTGTCTATTGCATCGACAACGACATCGGGGACCGGCTTGAGGATCGAGTCAGCGGTATCTGAATGAAAAAATTCCGTCAAAGTTTCGATCCGGGTATCGGGGCAGGTTCTTCGAAGCTGATCAGCTACAATATCAACTTTGTATCCCCCGCAGTCCCATAGTCCGGCCATGGGATTCCTGTTCAGGGATGTTTCTGTGATTTTATCAAAATCCACAAGACGAAGGTTCCCGATACCGCTTCTTGCAAGTGCGACAGCCACATGGCAGCCGACTCCGCCAAGACCGATAACTGTAACATTCGCCCTGCGTACCGCTGGAAATGAATCCCTGCCAAGGAAGTCTATAACCCTGTCGAATCTTCTTTCAGTCATATCTCTATTCCGAACAGTTCCCGGACGTTTGAGGCAGTTTGCATGGCAACCTCCTTAAAACTGATTCCGCGAAGCAACGCTAATGCTTCACCGATTTCTGCAACATGTTCCGGCTCCATCCGTTCAGGTTCAATCCCATCCATTCCGATGGAAGGAGCATCTGTTTCAAGAACTATTCTAAAAAGTGGTATCGTAGCGGCGGAACGTCTTGCTCTCTTTGCGCGAGATCTTGTCACTGCTCCTCCGAATGCAAGGTAGAAACCCAGATCAAGAAAACGCTCAGCCAGCTGAACCCCCCTTGTAAAGGCATGCACTACTCCTGTAATATGTCCTTTGTACTTCTTTTCAGAAAGAATGGACAGCATTTCATCGAAAGCTCCACGGCAGTGCAGAATGACAGGCAGGCCAAGTTCCGCGGCCAGATCCAGCTGAACACGGAATACACTGATCTGAATAATTCTGTCGGGTTTATCAATTATAAAATCAAGGCCTATTTCACCCACGGCAACTGAACCTGTTTCGACAAGAAGCTGTCCAAGCATACTCGTATCAAGTTTCTCATCGGCACACCACGGGTGAAGACCAAGCGCAGGATAAACGGCTGGATTTTCTGACAGTTCAGCTACTCTCTTCCATGAGTCGATTTCTACAGCGGGAACGATTATTGCCGAAATGCCTTTCGCGGCAGCCCTTTTCAGAACACCGTCAATATCTCCACATAGCGGTTTCATGAACAGGTGGCAGTGAGTATCTGTCAGCATACCGGGTTTCATATTATTTTGTGATTCCTCTTCCAGTTACCTTGCATTCTGCATCAACCGGCCCGATGTGTCCAGTTCCGGGTTTAGCCTGCATATTTAACCAGCATTTTACTGCAGCGACGTATACAGCTGCGTCTACTTCGTTATGCTCGCACATCCGTCCTCGACGTACTGTTCAAGTACGCCTGCGGAGTCTGTACTCGCAAGCCTTGTATCCACAGCTGTCTACGACGCTTCGAAACAAAAGCTGGTGAAAAATGCAGGCTACTTTCAATACGTCAGTGTTCTCTGCCTGAATCCGTATCCCATTACATCGTAAGCATCATGCAGCACCATAAAAGCATCAGGGTCAATTCCCTTCAGTATTCTCCTCAGTATCATAACCTGCCTGCGATGAATACAGACGTATATGATATCCTTCTTTTCTCTTTTGTATCCTCCTTCGGCTTTGAGAAAAGTCAAGCCCCGGTTGAGCTTCAGGGAAATGGCATCTCTTACTTCATCGGGTTTATCAGTCACTATCATCACGGCTTTAACATAAGGCATCCCCTCAGCCGCAAAATCAGTCATTCTGCTTGTAAGGAACAGGTTAAGATAGGCCCAGATGACGATGACCGGATTCCTGAACACGAAGCCAACCGCCAGAATGATCAGGGATTCGACCATCCAGTAACCGGTGCTTATCGACACTCCGGTATACTTCTTCAGTATTGCCACCGGTATATCTGTTCCACCGGTGGAGCCGCGGAATTTGAAAATCAGACCAAGGCCGATTCCAAGCAGAGCGGAACCCGCTATACAAGCCAGGAGTATATCCATTTCTGAACTTCCGCTGAAAAAAACGGCCAGCCGGGGCAACTGTCCCTCTCCGGCAACGTTATGTACGAGATTTCCGTAGTTTGAAAGAAATGATAGATGGGAAGGCTGAAAAACCCAGCACATGCTATTCGACATGAGCATTCCCGCAAGGCTTCGTACCCCGAACTGCTTCCCTACAACCACGTAGCCTAAGAAAAAGATAGGTACGTTGAAACCGAACATCCAGATGCTTTCGGAGATGCCTGTCCAGTGGTATAGAACCTGGGCCAGACCGGCTACGCCGCCAGGCGATACCCGAAAGGGAAACAGAAACCACGAGTAGGCTATTCCAAACAGTATCGAACCGGTTAAAATGCCGGCATAATCCTGAAATTCATTCCTGATGTTCACTCTAATCACCTCCAGCATGCAGTAAAGGAAAAGGACAAAGCCTGAAATAGCTCTGCCCCGTCATGTACGGGAAATATAATCGATCGCTTCTGGAATCGCCCAAATACTAGGAGCCTGTCCGACAATGAAACATTGGCATAAAACCCACACAGCTGGCTATAATACTCGCATATTATCGTCAAATACATCCAGTATTCTCCTCAAATATCCGAGCATTCTATCTCAGCTATGAGAATCTTCTGCTCAATGCCCATTGTCGGACACACTCCTAGCAGGTTTGTGGGATTCTACCTGCTTTTTCATCTTCCTTCAGGGCAGCTTGGATTTTGCGCTTCGCCAGAAGTATTGCCCATATCAGAACCGGCAGAAGGCCAAGCACCATGAGTTCACTCCATCCGGGAATTGCGAATATGCAAAGGTCGTAAAGACCATGGAACAGTACGGCAAGAAGAAAACCTTTCAGAATAAGTTTTCGCCTGGATCCCCTGCTCTTACTGAATTTCGCCATTCCTATCCAGTAGCCCATGATAACCGATACCGAAGCATGCATTGGAATTGAAGTGAACGCTCTGAGAATGCCTACTGTTATACCTCTTCCCATGACATACAGGACGTTCTCCAGACATGCGAAACCCATCCCGGCAACTACGGTATATACGATTCCATCCATAACCTCATCGAAGCACTTCCTTTGAAAGGCATACTTTTTTACAATGAAAAGTTTCAGGCTTTCCTCCACCAGCCCAGCTATGATGAATGCCTTGAATATTGGATAGAGAAGCTTATAGTAGGGATTCAGAAAGTGCCTCAGTTCATTGATACTCAGCTCAATGAATATGGCAGGAACAGTTGAGAGAAGCCCCAGCAGGAATATTCTGATGATAATTTTCTTCGGCTCCGGCTTCGCCCTGTCTTTCCTGTAGAAGTATATAACGATTATGAGGGCGGGTACGATTGCAAGTGTCAGTGAAATGACAAGGTTCATCTTAACCCGCATCCATCACAAACACTCTACTGCAGCGATGCATATAGCTGCGTCTGCTGCGTTATGCTCAAGCATCCGTCCTCGACGTACTGTCGAAGTACGCCTCCGGAGTCTGCTTTCGCATGTCTTGCATCCTCAACCATCTGCAGCGCTTCGCTACGAGTGGTCATGATGGATGCGGGTTAGGAGAATTACGCTGTTACCGGGATGCTGATCTAATGAAGCCTCATCTGCCATTTATTGCCTCCGTTCCAGCCAGCCTGGTATTCATAGTCGCATACGTACACGTTTCCCGCACCGACAGCGGTAACGGCCAGGGCCAGAATTGCAAAAATCCGTTTCATGAAACACCCTCTTTCATCATTATACCATTTCATTGCCATGGAATAGATAATTGTCAATATATGTATATGATTCAGATTAACGAAAGGAGTTTCCGATTATGAAGACAGGTTATACCATAGCCGTGTTCCTTATACTTATAATGGTTCCCTGCTGCAGCAGCGGAGGCGAATCAATGGCAGCTTCGCAGAATAGCGTTCCCTCAGGTGAACTGGAATTCCCGGAGGAGATAGCGGTGGCTGAATCCTTTGCACATCGCTTCTTTGAGCCGGTTGCATCAAGTGTTGTTCCGAATATGGCTTCCCTGAACCTCCCGGTTCTCCCGGAAGATGTGTTCAATCTTGATGATGTCCTGAATAGATCAGGTGTTGTCAGGATTCCTGAACAGCTGCTTGAGAATGGCTTTATCGTTTTCGAACCGTTCCATATCACAAACAATCCGATCAGAGCGTATGAATTAATGGAAACATGGGACCAGCCTGTGTATGTATCAGCCGGTATTCCTCTTCACATGCTTCATATCTTCTTCGATCAGATTCTCCAGGATATTGAAGAAAATTACCTTTACGGCGATCTTGAAATCGTCTGCAGGTGTATCTACGAAAGCAATCTTGAAAGAGGGTGTACCCTGAACGCCGCTTTCTTTGCCGTACCCCTTGCGTTCCTCGACCCTGATTTTATTGCCGATCAATCCATCGCAGAAGCTGTTGAAACTGAAATAGCTCTGATAGAAGATCATGCCGGCTTTGATGACAGTCCTGTAATGGGATACAGGGAGGATTATTCCCAGTACGTCCCGAGGGGACACTATACATCAAGCCCGAGGCTTGAACAGTATTTCAAGGCCATGATGTGGCTGGGCAGGCTTACGTTCATTCTGAACGGAGGAGACCCCAACGGACAGATGGCCACATATATCGTTTCCGAAGAAGATGCCCGCGTTATGACAGCAAGCGCTCTCTGTATCGTTTCAGATCTGTCAAAGATTGAATATGAGGGAGAACTTCTTCTTGATAAATGGCAGAGGATTTACGAAATAACCGCTTTCTTCGCCGGTTTCGCGGACGATCTTTCCGTGCCGCAGTACGCCCTGGCAGCACGGGAAACCGCAGGAGAATCAGCAGACAGCCAGCTTATCTGGAGTATGGATTTCTACAGATTGTTCAGGGATTACGTAAACACCAATTTTGCGGGTCCCTCCATATACAGCGGCACCGGAGAGCTTATATCAATGCCGGATGAACAGGGGGAATTCGATCCTCGTGATCTTCAGGGGGCATTCCAGAAGACCACCGGTTTCAGGTTCCTGGGGCAGAGGTATACACCTGACAGCGAAATTCTGGGTAAACTCGTCTTCCCGGCTATTGGAACTAATCCATCGGGAAATAGAAGATTCATGCCCACTGGACTTGATGTTGCTGCTGTATTCGGCAGTGAAGCTGCCGTCTCTATCCTTGAGGAACGGGGAGATTTCGAATTCGCATTCTACGCAGACTCACTGGAGTCGCTGAATCGGATGATAGAGGAGTACAGCCC
>JAIOSX010000208.1 GCA_021107345.1 Candidatus Aegiribacteria sp. | reverse complement strand
TCTGAAGAGGATAATCATCTCCGACCGGGCCGATTATTTCAAATTCTTCCGCACTGATCTCCCGGGATTGTTCAGCTCCGGGCGATTCGACGATACTTCCGAAAACTCTTATACATGCTCCAGTAGCAAGCCCTGAGATATCATCGAACTTATCCCGGTCGAATACGACCTGCAAGGGAGAAGAAACCGAACCATCTGTTATGGATGCGAATGTAACATTCTTACCTGACCTTGCAGTTCGAATCCAGCCGTATACGGTTACTCTTTCCTCTTTGCATTTTCCCTCGAGAATGGATTTAACGGATGTTCGCTCAATCATCAGGTCCCCCAGTTAACAGGTATCTCGGGAATAAGATTCCCGGTTCGGTTCAATTTTGAGAATTCGGAGAGTTTAATCTATGAAGGGAGCTGTGTTCCTGCAATGGTTCAGTCCGGTCTGAAGTTGGATCGAATATTCTTCAGTGGTTTCTCAACAGACGATTTTGTGAACCCCAGAGCCTTCCCCTGCCAGGTGTCCCTAAGTTTCATCTCTTCATGTATCCCGTTCAGAATGATCATCTTATGCAGAGACCATTGGGGGGCTACTGTCAGTTTGTCAGGAGCCTCTCCGGTGAGCCTGAGTATTACTACATCTGGTTCAGTGTGTTCAAGGAATAGAATCACCATGTCAGTGTATTCATCTATTGTCATAAGCTCGAATTCACCTGATGTGAATTGTTCTTCAATGGGGGTATTCTTTACTATATGCAGGTTCTGAAGCTTGACTCCATCTGTTCCGGATTTCCTGATAAATGCTGCATCAGCCAGTACAGTTTCTCTGCTGGAACCGGGATAGCCTATTATCATGTGGGCAGCGGAGAAGATCTTTCTTGCATGCAGAGCTTTGAAGGAATTCAGTGTATCAAGGGAGGTGTGGCATCTGTTCATGTCGCTTAAAATACTGTCGTCAGAAGTTTGTACACCAACCTCTACCCAGAGGAATGTCCGCCTGGAAAGAGCTTCGAGATAATCAAGCACTGGTTCTGAAAGGCAGTCCGGACGTGTACACAGTGAAAGGCCCACAACTCCCGGATATGAAAGAGCCTCTGAATAGAGAGCATCCAGTTCGTCCAGGTCTCCGTAAGTTGTCGTGTAGTCCTGAAAATACGGGAGGAAGCTGTTCGCATTGAATCTCCAGGTAATGTACCTGCAGCCATCGATGAGCTGTTCTGTAATCGATTTACCCTCTACATAGCTCTTTGGATGGCTGGAGCGGGGGTTGCAGAAGGTGCATCCATCGCTGCTGAGCGTTCCATCCCTGTTGGGGCATGAAAAGCCTCCCCACAGGCCAACTTTGTAGGTTTTTCTTCCAAAGATGTGCCTGAAGAAGCTGTTAAGGTTGCGGATGCGCTTATCTTCCATTAAACTTTCACACCCCTCCTGAGGAGTGAAGCGATGCTTCAGATCTCAGCAGACTTTGACGAAAGGAAATACCCGGATGGACGATCAACAGAGGATGAAAAAGACTGCGGCCATGTTCTTCGATCATTTCGGTATATCGCCAAACAGACCCGACAGGGATTCCCTCCAGATTATTCTATCCCATTTCTCACGTATTCCATGGGAAAACCTAACCAAGTTCCTGATAAAAGCACAGCGGTTTCCCGCAGAGGAAAGACTCAGACTGGCTGATACTGTGATAAGCGAGCATATAGAGAAAGGTACAGGAGGCACCTGCTTTTCCCTTACCGAAGCTCTGGGTACGATTTTATCCTGTGCTGGCTTTTACTGCCATCCTGTCATGGCTGATATGAATCATGGAAAGAATATACACTGCGCCCTTTCGGTTATCGTGGAGGATGGAATGAGTTTTCTGGCGGACCCGGGTTACCTTGTGCCGGTTCCTGTATTGATGGAACCCGGGAAAGCGTCTCAGATTGATACATCTTTGCAGACACTTGTCTGGGAGCCATCAGAAAAGGGGAATTCCTTTGATCTCTATTCTATTGATGATGACATCAGAAACTGGAAATACCGTATCAGAATGGATCCTGTCAATTCCACCGAGTTCAGGAACCACTGGCTGAAATCCTTCGTTGCAACAGGTATGAACAGCCTTCATCTGAACTGCAGAAACGAAGACGGAAGATTGTCGGCTCATAACATGAACCTCCGCAGGGTTACTTCCCACGGCAAAACGAACGAAAAGCTAAAGAGTAACTATCCCGAGAAGGTTGAGGCATATTTCGGACTGAGCTGCGAAATAGCAGAAGCTGCCGAGAAGGAATGGGAAAGATCATGTCTGGACCGGTAGGAGTTCCCCCGGTAATCCCGGTGATAAGCGTTATCTCGTCGGATGAAGAGTTGAAAAAGAAAACGGAGCCGCTGCTTGAATCTTACTTCGGCAACACAGACCTCGTCAGTGGACTCTACCACTTCGATCTTTCGGATTACTATGAAAAGGAAATGGGAGAGAAGCTGACAAGGCAGTGGTTCAGTTTCAAAATGCTCAGGGACGCATCCCGACTAGCCGAATGGAAGCTTATCTGTGCTGAACTCGAGGAACAGTTTCTGGACAAACACAGCAACAGAAGGATTAACATCGATCCTGGATACCTGGACTATGGGAAATTGGTCCTCGCATCATTCAAGAGCGCTCCCGACAAGATCTACATCGGTCGGGGTGTATGGGCGCATACCTGCCTCCGGTACGGTCATGGTCGGTTCATCGCTCCGGATCACAGTTTCCCCGATTTTATTGACGGAAGGTTCAATGATTTTATGTTAGAAATTAGAAGAAGCTACTGCAGAATTCTGCGATCATCATTCGGAAAATGATATTTTTGATGTTAAGAACGGATTGTTCAAAAAATCATCGCAGAAACACTTTCATCTGGATAGACACTACTTTTAGTGAAACGGAGTTATCCAGAGTGTCAACGGACTGGAGTGCTTCAATGAAAAAGGCGGAGCCTTCTACTCCGCCCTTTATTCAGATACACAAAGATTATTTACATACAACTATTCTGTTGGTGGTAACCGAACCTGCAGGATCGATGGATCGGACCATGTAAATACCCTGAGGCACGTCACAGATATCCCAGACGAGTGAATGGGTACCAGCTTCGAGTTCTCCGGAGTGTACAGTTGCTACAGCCCTTCCGGCGGTATCGTAGATGGTCATCTCGAAACTGCCTTCGCTCGAGAGCGAAACCGGGAAGGTAACATGACCGTTTGCCGGGTTGGGATGAGGTAATCCTATTGTGGTTATTATGGTCATTTCGGGACTATCTCCGATTCCCACACTATTAATAACACCCTCTTCGGGAAGCGCGTTATGGGAGGTTACCATCCAGCAGATATTGCTCAAGTCTCCGATCGCATCGAAAGTAAGAATAATATTACCGGTGGCGTCGGTAAGACCGCTTGCCCAGAGATTGTCATGGGTTATGCAGACAAGAGCATTTTCGACGACACCATCCGATTCGCTTACGGAGAAGACAGCCTGAGTGGAGCCTTCCGGCAAGCTCGCAGGAGCGGTTACTGAAAGGTCATGTGGCACTGCTGTGCGCATATCCATGGTGGGGTCGCCGAACCAGTGGAAAAGATCCCACTCTTTCTCGGTACGATCGGTTGGATACGGACACATCGGAGCGGAAGCTTCCATCTCAATCTTTGAACACATGAGCGCCTGGCCGGTAAGGTAGTTACCTGTTGGATCGGTGTACAGCGCCGGAGGGTTGATATACTCGTCGTTGAAGGATTTATACAGACCGTAGCAGATGTAATCGTTCCAGTAGCTATAACTAACACCTGTTGCAGCCAGGACACCTACCGCTCCGCCCTCCATCCGGAAGAAATTTTCAGCAAAGCAATTACTTGAAAACTGGCCTGTAAGGCAATTAACACTCATGACCATAGGAGTTTTCTCGCCGTTCGTTAAACCAGAGAGATGGGATGTGTAGAACACCGGGTGCCCCCATCCGCTGATGCCTCCATGGTCCCTGTGCTGCACAAGGAAAACTCCATCATTGATGCTTGCGAGAATCCCTGTTGCGTTACCATCCCAGACAATATCACCGGGGATTTCCTGTCCTGCACTGGGAAGGTCGGATCTGTAGTAATAAGGAGGTGTAGCCGAAGTATTCTTGGTGTACTCCCGCTGAACCGTCTTTCCGTAGATGGTCATATATGTATCGCGGACTGTTTCGCATGTGAAGCAGAACCAGCGATTCGCGATTGTGCTTGTGGAACTGTTAGCCTGGAAGTATCCCGCACAGAGAACATTCCCCCAGAAATCCGCGTCCATCAGTGGGTCGAATTGCCATTTGAGAATTTTTTCCTCCACAAATGAATAATAGCTTGTGGAGGTTACAAACCTGGCGTTGAAGATATCGGCATTGAAATCGCTGGATCCGTCCATACAACAGTAGCGATTGTCGCTGTATATGCCGGTGGAAGCACTGAAGCTTGTAAGATCTCCCTGATCTCCAACGAAAAGAATGAAACTTGGGGGTATGACCCAGTTATCATATGCGTTCTGTATGTAGTTCTTGATCTCTGTCTGGGTCCAGCTGCCTGCGGCTACTATGGCGGTAAGGTAGCCCTGATCCATTTTCGCATCGATGAAAGTATCCATCATTGTATCAACAAAATCATCACCGGCGATTATCAGCAGATCGGCTTCAGTGATTTCCATTGCCTCCGTGATGTTGTAGGCTTTCACCGGTTCACTGCTTTCGGAGCTTATAGTCCTTTCAGGTTCACCGAGAATCTCCGAATTGACAAGGGTCCTGTAGGTATTCATGAAGAACCTGCTCTGAAGTCTTGGGTCGATGTGAACGTTTCCACCAAGATCCACGGTTATACGGAGCCTGGGGGTAACGGTAAGGAGGCCTGTTTCAGCATCCCAATGGAAGGGAATGACAGTGAATCGGCCCATGTTCACTCCGCGAAGGGTTCCGGAATCTTCAAATACAGCATTCTGTGAAGGATACGAGCCATGACTGTACGCCTCCGGAAGGTAGGTAAATGGAACGGGATCGTAGGAGTTATCTCCAGAAATGGGTTCCTTGGAAAATGAGTGGTTACCTCCAATTCCAACGGAGCCCTCAAGTGCTTCACGGCTAATGGAACGGTGGGGTTGGTCAAATCCGGAGAAGCACCGTCCTAAACTCAGGTCACGGCAACAAAACACGTTTGCGGCTTCTTCCTTAAAAAAAAAAAAGATACAAACAACAACGCAAAGTGT
>JAIOSX010000081.1 GCA_021107345.1 Candidatus Aegiribacteria sp. | reverse complement strand
TGCGAGAGAAGCTTAAAATTCGTCATTATGCTTATAGTACAATTAAAACATACACTCAATGGTGTTCGCGTTATCTTGCTTATTGCAGCGAAACTGGACTAGATCCTGTCAGCGATGCATCATACATATCATTCATTTCGTATCTAGCTTTAAAACGAAATGTTTCAGCATCAACACAAAACCAGGCATTTAATGCAATACTGTTTCTATTCAGAAATGTATGGAACAGAGAACCTGAAAATATCGATTCAGTGAGAGCAAGAAGACCTAAACGCCTTCCCGTGGTTCTTTCAAAAGAAGAAGTTAATGAATTATTTCAGAAGGTAGCTGGGGTTCAGGGTTTAATTCTCAAGCTGCTTTATTCCAGTGGAATGAGGTCCTCAGAGGCTTTGAAACTGCGAATCCATGATCTTGATTTGAAGCATAGCTCTGTTACAGTACGAGATGGCAAGGGTGGTATAGACAGAGTGACTATCATAAGTAAAAAACTAGATTCTGATCTTTTTCATCAAATTGATTATGTGAAGAAGTTGTTCGAGGGAAGTGAAGTTCCCGTTTCTTTGCCCGGAGCACTCGCAAGGAAATACCCTGGCGCATCTCTTCAATGGGGTTGGCAGTATCTATTTCCATCGGATAGACTTAAAATAGATCCGGACACAGGACAGATTAAGAGACATCACATGCATAGAGTTTGTCTTCAGCGAGCAATGTCAGATGCTGTTGGTAAAACAGGTATAACGAAGCACGCTACAGTTCACACGCTACGTCACTGTTTTGCAACACATTTACTGATGTCGGGTGTGGATCTTTGTGAGATTCAGGAACTTCTTGGACATAAGAACCTGGAAACAACAAGAATCTATCTGCATGTAATGAAGGGATTCAGACAGTCAGTAGAAAGCCCTCTGGATCTCCTTTTGTAGCTGAAGCAGCCTGTGCTACTTATGCAGAGGGCAGAGAATCTTCGAGTTTTGGGATACTTATTCCTGATATCTGAGTATTCTTGCAGGATTACCAGCTACAACAGCCCCTGGGGGTACATCCTTTGTAACGACAGCGCCCGCGCCAATTATGGCACCTTTTCCGATTCTTACCGGCAGTATCGTTGCATTTGATCCGATACTTACGCCGTCCTCTATAATTGTACCCTTCCAGTCTTCGGGGTCCGGCTGGGGAGGATAGACATCGTTTATGAACATTACACCGTGGGCTATGAAACAGTCACTGCCAATCTCAACCATCTCACAAATGAAGCTATGACTCTGAACCCTGGTTCTGTCCCCTATTACAACGCCCCTCTGTATTTCGGTAAAACAACCCACCATGCAGTCGCGGCCGATTGTGCACCCGTAAAGGTTTACGAAATTCCAGATCCTGGTTCCCTCGCCTATTTCGCAGTCACTTATCAGCTGCAGCTCGTTCGGTTTGAAACTCAATTGTTTTCCTCCTTTTGGAATCATTGGTCTGCCCAATCATATTAGCATTTACCGCGAAGGAGGAGATTTGCGCAGACACATAAGGAATTTCTGTATTATTGCCCACATCGATCATGGCAAGTCTACACTTGCAGACAGGCTGTTGCAGGCAACCGGTACGGTATCCACAAGGGAATTTCATGATCTCATGCTTGATACAATGGATATCGAGCGGGAGAGAGGCATTACCATAAAAAGCACCGCTGTTACGATGAACTACAAATCAAAAGACGGCGATGAATACGAGCTCAACCTTATAGATACACCCGGACATGTTGATTTCGCCTACGAAGTATCCAGAGCTCTTGCTTCCTGTGAGGGTGCACTTCTTGTGATAGATGCTGCCCAGGGGGTTGAAGCCCAAACAGTTGCAAATCTGTATAAAGCCATGGAACAGAATCTCACCGTAATACCTGTTATCAATAAGATAGACCTTCTTTCCGCGAACATTCTCGAAACGATGGGTGAGATTGAAGGAGAACTTGGGCTGAATGTCGATGATTCAGTCTGTGTATCCGCCAAGACTGGAGAGGGAATCGAGGAACTTCTCGAAGCCATTGTTGAGAAAGTACCACCGCCTGATGTCAAAGAGAATTTGCCCTTAAGAGCCAGAATATTCGACAGTATTTATGATCCATACAGGGGAGTGATCGTCTATTTCAGGATAGAAGAGGGTTCGATTAGAAAAGGTGAAGACATCCTTATGATGGCTGCGGGTAAGGAATACAAAGTTGAAGAACTTGGTCACTTTGGGATTAAGCGGCAACCTTGTACCGAGCTTACAGCCGGAGAAGTTGGATACGTTATTGCGGGCATTAAAGCAGTAGAGGATGTGAAATCCGGTGACACGGTAATTTCTGTTGAGAATCCTGCAGGGAAGCCCCTGGAAGGATACGCAGAGGTAAAACCGGTTGTTTTCTCCTCAATCTACCCGGTATCCTCCGAAGACTATGAAGGCCTTTCGGCCGCCATGGAAAGGCTGAAGCTGAACGATGCCTCGCTTATATACGAGAAGGTCTCTTCACCCGGACTTGGCTTCGGTTTCAGGTGCGGGTTTCTCGGACTCCTGCACCTTGTGGTCGTGCAGGAAAGACTCGAAAGGGAATTCGACCTTTCCCTTGTTCTGACCGCGCCCACTGTAAGGTACAGGATAACCCTCACAGATGGTAGCGTCGTTACCGTTGATAATCCTGTTAATTATCCTGATCCTGCGAAAATAGCTTTGACCGAGGAACCCTATATTAAGGCTTCCATAATTATGCCTGACAGATACATAGGACCTGTTACAAGATTGATTCTGGACAGAAGGGGAGACAACTATAAAAGCCTCTATGTAGGGAAGAAAAGGGTTGAGATAACCGCTGATATACCGCTGGGCGAGGTGGTCTACGATTTCTACGATAAGCTGAAATCCGTAACCCAGGGCTACGGCTCCTTCGATTATGAGATAACGGATTACCGTCCTGGAGACCTGGTGAAGGTGGATATACTTGTGAATCACGAGAAGGTTGAAGCCCTTTCCATGCTTGTGCACCGTGACAGGGCTCGCCCGTGGGCGGTAAATGCATGTAAGAACCTGAAGGATGAGATACACAGGCAGCAATTCAAGATACCCATTCAGGGAGCTATCGGGGGACAGATTATTTCAAGAGAAACCATTACCGCCCTGAGAAAGGATGTTACTGCCAAGTGCTACGGCGGAGACATTACACGTAAAAGGAAACTTCTTGAAAAACAGAAGGCCGGTAAGAAACGGATGAAAATGGTGGGTAGCGTTGCCATCCCCCAGAAAGCCTTCCTGGCAGTCCTCCGCCGCGAAGACTGAACTTCGGAGTCCGAATGAGTGAAAACGTCTCATCAGCGGGAAGCGTAACCATACGCGCTTATGCTGAACTGAATGATTTTCTGCCGAAGCTCCTGAGATACAGGAGTTTCAGTTATCCACTGAATGGAGGCAATTCCCTAAAACATCTTATAGAATCAGCGGGTATTCCACATACGGAAATTGAGCTGATACTTATTAACGGCAGCTCAGTTGGTCTTGAGGCAACTGTCAATGCGGAAGACAGGATAAGTGTTTACCCTGTCTTCGAGAGTATTGATGTAACTCCCTTGATTGCTCTGCGTCCTGAACCATTGCGGAAAACACGTTTCATACTTGATGTTCACCTTGGCAAGCTTGCCCTGATACTTCGGCTTCTCGGATTTGATGCGAAGTTTCCGGGGGATATCCCCGATGAAGAGCTTGCACAGATATCGGCAGACGAGAATAGAATACTCCTGACCAGGGATACCATGCTTCTCAAGCGGAATATCGTTACTCACGGATGCTGGCTGCACAGTCAGGATCCCGAAGAACAGGCAGGCGAAATACTTCAGCGGCTTGACCTGAGGAATTCAGTAAAACCCTTCACAAGATGTCTTGATTGTGGTGCATTTCTTGAACCTGTCAGCAAGGAGAGAATCATGCACCGGCTTGAAGCACTGACGAAGAAGTACTACAATGAATTCAGTATCTGCACTGATTGCGGCAAGATTTACTGGAAAGGAAGTCATTACGAACCATTGCTCCAGCTCCTTGAACGCTTGAATATCATTATCGCTGACGATGGAGACAGGAATGAAAACTGAATTCGAGGCCCCGCGCTGGAAATACTGAAAGACAAACCGTCAGGGCTGTATGTTCACATTCCTTTCTGCATCAGGAAATGCAGTTATTGTTCATTCTATTCGGTCAGCGCGGATACAGATACCCGCAGCCGTTTCAGCAGTGCTCTTCTATCCGAACTAAGAACAAGAGTGAACGGCGGAATAATAAAAACCATCTATGCGGGAGGCGGTACCCCTACGCTTCTTCCTCCTGCATTCTGGAAGGGATTTCTTGCCGAAGCAGATAAGATAACAAACATATCACCCGTGGCTGAGTTCACCATCGAGACCAATCCCGGTGCCGTTACAGAAAGGGAGCTCTGCTCGTTAAGGCAGGCAAGCTTCAACAGACTTAGCATCGGGGTACAGTCCTTCAATGATACCTTACTTCAGACTCTCGGAAGAATACACAGCTCAGACCAGGCAATAAGTACTTTCTGGAGTGCCAGGAAAGCTGGATTTCGAAATATTT
>JAIOSX010000036.1 GCA_021107345.1 Candidatus Aegiribacteria sp. | reverse complement strand
TTTGAGGGAAGGGAGTATTCCGCACAGTATAATTTCAGCGGGATAAGCCTGGATACCCATATTGGAGCCGAGTTCCTGATAAAGGATCTTGTAGCTTTGAGGATAGGTTCTTCGGAAGGTTCTATGACTGCTGGGCTGGGGCTGAAATTCGGTTTGATGAACCATCCCGTCAGCCTTGATTACGCCTATCTCAGCCATCAGGATCTTGATGCTACACACCGAATGTCCCTTGGTGCGGGATTCTGATATTACAAGCAATCCGATATTTTCGCATTTCCGGAGATGCATGAGATAAGTATGCCGCACTTTGAAGAAGCCATAAGAAAAGTGATTCATCTGGGTTCTTCAATCTTCCCGATAACGGTGATAATCGTATATGAGCTGTATCCGGAGGATGGGAGACTTTACCTTTCAGGTATCCTTGCTGTAATCACAATAATTCTGCTTATCTTCGATCTTCTGAAAGCCAGGTACAAGCCGTTCAAGAGTTTCATAATGAGATTCTTCGGCAAGGTTCTAAGAGAGAACGAGCTGGAAGGCGGTATGACGGCTTCCACAATTGTAGTCGCATCCGCGGCTTTTACAATATTCATATTCCGCGAGGAAATCGCAGTTGTAGCCCTCCTCTATCTCAGTCTGGGAGACAGTGCAGCCGCCCTTGTGGGTAAGCATTTCGGAAGGATAAAGCTGGTTGGGCACCGTACCCTGGAGGGCAGTCTTGCAGCCCTTAATACCTGCCTTCTTGTCAGCCTTGTCGCTCTCTGGGTCTCACCGGATTTCGGATGGTATTTCACACCTGCCACGCTCCTGGTCGGTTCCCTGGTTGCTACCGCTTCGGAACTTTTATACCTGCCACTCGACGACAATTTTCGAATACCTGTTTTTGCCGGCCTGGCAATGGAATTGATACTTCCAGGTTAGAGTGAGCATGACATACTACATAAATGTATACGGTTGCCAGATGAACTTCCATGATTCGGAGATAATATCCGGTATCCTTGAATCGGAAGGGTTTTCCTCAACTGAAGACCCTGAAACAGCCGATGTTATCCTTCTTGTGTCGTGCGCTGTCAGGGAACATGCTGAAACAAGGGTTCTGGGCAGGCTTTCTCAGCTGGGAGGTTTGTGGCGGGGCAGGATATCTGGGAAACCCCTTATGGTTCTCTGCGGCTGCGTTGCCCAGGAACACGGTGAGGGCCTTCTGGAGCGGTTCAGTGACCTTGATCTTGTAGTGGGACCTGACTGTTACAGGGACCTTCCCAGGCTTATAAGGGGGGCCGCGAGAGCAAGTGCTGTTGATTTCAAGGAGGGTGACTATACGGGAATAGAATATGTGAGAATGGGATTTCCCAGGGCATACGTCACAATTATGCGCGGCTGTAACAATTTCTGCTCTTACTGCATCGTTCCTTACGTCAGAGGGAGGGAGCACAGCAGAAAAAGCGAAGTCATACTCAGCGAGGTTACAGCACTGTCAGAGGACGGATACGGCGAGATCACTCTACTCGGGCAGAATGTAAATTCTTACCATGATGAAGAAACTTCGTTCCCGCAGCTGTTGCGGAGTGTCGCTTCAACGGCACGCAGCTCCTGGATAAGATTTGTAACCAGTCATCCGAAAGATCTCGGCCGGGAAACCGTGCAAGTAATGGCTTCAGAACAGAATATCTGCCGCTACCTTCATCTGCCTTTTCAATCCGGAAGCGACTCCATTCTAAAAAAGATGAACAGAGGATATACCGCAGGGGAGTATCTTGAAAAGATTGGGATGCTCAGAGACGCCATGCCTGATATAGTTCTTTCAACGGACGTAATAGCAGGATTCCCCGGTGAATCCGAAGAGAATTTCCAGAAAACGGTTGACCTCCTTGAAAAAGTAAGGTTCGATAACGCTTTTCTGTTCAAGTACAGCGAACGGTCAGGAACAGCGGCGTGCAGCCTTGAGAATGCAGTACCCGAAGAGGAGCGCCTTGCAAGGCTTAACCATCTCCAGAAGCTTCAGAGAGAAATAACGGTTGAGGAATCGAGTAAGCTGCTTGGCAGAAACCTCAGGGTCCTTGTCACAGGGCCTGCGAAAAAGCCCCGACAACAGGCCTGCAGAACAGAAGGGAACAGGATGGTCATCCTGGAGAAAACGGATTTCTCTCCGGGGAGTTTTGTGAATGTAAAAATAACGAGGGCTGACGGCTGGACTCACTTCGGTGAACCATGCGGAAATCCGGAAAGCTGATGCCTTTCCTGAAGAGTATCGAGCAGTGGGGCAGAAGGCGTGCCGGCGCAGCCATTCCAGGGGCCATGCCGGATGGTGACAGGAAACTTCCTCCGAACCCCTCCAGGATACTCGTGATAAGAACCGATAGCAGGCTTGGAAATCTTGTTTTAATGGAACCTCTGCTTCGGAGCCTCAAGACCAGGTTTCCAGGGGTTGAGCTTGATATTCTTGCGAGCGATGTGTTCTCTGAACTTCTTGAATGCCAAGGATATAGCGTGATACATGTGGATAAGAAGGGGCAGATAAGAAACCCGGCAAAGTTCATAGCCCTCATTCAGAAACTCAGGAGCAGATCCTACGATGTGGCCATTGATGCGGCACATCCCCATTCATTCTCACTTTCCGGAGCGGTTTCCACAACTCTTTCGGGGGCAGACTGCCGGATAAGTACTGATGCAGGTGATTCATCCGGATGGTATACGGATACTGTTCCGGAACCTCCCTTAAACTGGCATGAGAGCAGGGCTCTGCATTCGCTTGGCAGTGTCTGGGAGGACTGGCCGGAGTGGTCCCCGCCTGAGATTCATGCTGTCAATGCAATGGAAAGAAACGCAGCAGGGCTTCATGTCGGGGCTAGCGGAAACAAGATATACCCGACCGAATATCTTGAGGAGCTTGTAGATAGAATATGCAGGAGGGTAATTCTGGAGATCTACTGGGGGAACAGTAATGAAAGGAAAACAGCTGAATATCTTGGGAGCAGATTTCCTGTTGCAGTCATGCCTGAACTGTCAGTTACAGAATTGATCGAGAAAATCGCAGGCTTAAGGCTGTTCATCACTCCTGATAACGGCCCTTTGCATATTGCATCAGCTCTTTCAGTGCCCGTGATAGCTCTTTTCAGAATAGATAACATTGATAGATTCGCGCCGCTGTCAGAAGGCTCAAAAACCCTCTATGCCAAGGAGGGGCCGGAACCGGAAAGAGTCGCAGCGGCAGTTCTCGAAGCCCTGGGCTGTTGTTGAAACTGGCTGGAAACTTGACTGCAGGATTGGATAAAATGAAAATAGCAGCATATCATTCATTATCAGTATTTCTACTGGTAATATTCTGTTCAAGTAACCTTCAGGCTTATGAAATACATATTGAAACAGGGCCTGCTGTTGATGCAGGACCAGATACTTTCCTGGCCGAGAATTTTCCCGGGGAAGGTGAGACTTTAATCTCCTGGTTAGGAGGGGTAGAAGAGATCGAGAGAATATTGATTGCTGCCCCATACATGAATTCAAATCAGGTTGAATTTACTGAAGAATATGTACAAAACCGTTTTGAAAACGCTATTTGTGTGAATTCTAGAGTTGATGCATGGCATTATGCGCCATTAACAATGGGTACGATATATTTTACTGATGGCAATAAGGTTGATTTTGTAATGTATCTGTCAGGCATATCAATTTCAGGTAACCTGTTTGCATAAGGAATATCTGTGCTTGGAACAGCACAGAAAGTATACATATCCAAGCACTGAACCTGCGTATGGCATACAACAGCGCTTTGGTCCTGATATTAGCTGAATCACTATTAAGAAACCATAAACTGAATAAGAGCGGATTATGAAAATTGTTGATTTAACAGAAGAGTATGAGGACAATTATTTTGTTTGTCTAGAGGATTGGTCAGATGAAATAAGGGAAGCCGGAGATCATAAGGAACTCTGGTATCGGATAATGAAAGATAAGGGACTATGTGTTAAACTGGCCCTCAATGATGAGGAAAAACCAGTTGCTATGATTCAATATATACCAATAGAATACTCTTTTGTTGAAGGCAGCGAATTGTAT
>JAIOSX010000241.1 GCA_021107345.1 Candidatus Aegiribacteria sp. | reverse complement strand
CCGGCAAGGCTTTCAGTAAGACCCTCCTTCATCAGCAGAGCTGATGAACCAAGCAACACTACTGAGAGAGGATTCTTACGTGCATTTTCTTCATCCCACAGAGATTTCACGGTTTCAGACCAGTTACTGATCTTCTGTACTTCATCCAGCGCAAGAACTGCACCGTTTTCCTCAGCGAGGATACGCGCAGCATGCCAGCGTTCCTCTATCCAGGCACTTCCTCCAGGAGCCGGAAGATCAGCAGATGCGTAGATAATTGCTTTACTCTCTGATTCAAGAGTATCAAGAACCTGCTGAACCATCGTTGTCTTTCCCACCTGCCTTGGGCCGGAAACAACCTGGATTCGTCTCGAGGGTTCTCTAATTCTATTCAGAAGAACTTTATATTCAGGCTTTCTAAACATGATATCTCCAATTACTCATTACCTTGAGTTAATTTACTCAATGTATTGAGTTGTTGTCAAGATAGTGAATCCTTCTGATGATTTGCCGGGCTCGAATCATTCCTTCGGAAAAAGGATTAGTTATCTAAAATTCCACGCAGGTAAGCCAGTTGAATCAAGCTGACTCTCAATCAGGAATTGAAATGGAAGTCATTTCCATGATCCTCTCACTACGCCAGTAGACGAAGATTCCCCATCTTCTGTTATCAGCTCATGTGCATGTTGGAATCTGTTTGGTTTTCGCAAGGAATTATCTGTGTAAGTCTATAATGTCATTCCCAGTACACTTCTCGCATAGTATAACTGATATCTATAAAATGATAATGCCAACAATATTAATGTCAAAATCAGTGAACATATTAGTACCGGAAATGGTACAATATATTCTACTTCAGCTATCTTTAAAGTATAATTTGTTAGTAATACTAAAACCACACAAAAGATGCTTAGTGACAAATTCCTCGAAAATATATGTAAAGAGAAATATGCATCCATCTGTTCAATTTGAGATTGATTACCTTCCCTCAAAGCTATATTTTGTGCAATCAGGAAAAGCTGTTGAGCTTGTTCGTGAACTGATTTCCTATTTTCGCAATATACTTTTTTAGTTTTGCATTCTTCTCTATCATGATTCAAGTAGATGCAATCAACAAAATCAATTGCATTAAATATCCATGTAATTATTGAAATACCAGTTCTTTGTTCAGTTCCTGGCAAATCAAAACAGTATTTACAGTCTTCTTTATTATCACATTCTGAATAATCTTTGTCACATCTGATCAAACCATTCCTGATATTTTTATGATGCGCAAGCCTTATTCCAAATGTTTTACCATTCTTAAGCAAATAGTATGATGGATGCTTTAACAAATGAATTTTTAGCAATAATGTTTCTAGTATATCGGCAATAAAATCAATTATAGCACCTAGGATGAAAGCAAAGCAAAGAAATAGAGCCAGTGCGGTTACCGGAGTATCTCCGATTTTACTGTTGAGTTGAGTGAAATCGAAACCGAATATTAATATGCATGCAACAATAAGTATGCTACCCTGTATAATTTGGAGCATGTAACTTTTATGGCTGAACCCCGTCATAATGTAGTATTCCTTATTGTTATGCTCTGTAATGTCCTATAAAGTAATATACTGATATAATAAATGTTCTCACTTTCCTGTCAAGTTCTATAACCAAACATATTTCGAATCACTGCTGCACAAATGCCGCACTTCCTGCGGAATATCACCGGGAAATATTGCCTGTCTCCAGGCTGAAAGAATTTCCTTTGGAATTATTTACACCGAAACAGCCTTGGTATCAGAACACAGCTGACTCTCAATCAGGAATTGAAATGGAAGTCATTTCCATGATCCTCTCACTACGCCAGTAGACAAGGAAGCAGGCCTCCACCTCGCGGAAGGAGTAATCCAGAATAGAACCGATGAATTCTTCCGGATGCATAGAGATTTCCAGCCAGGGTCCTTCGCAACCGGATACTACATAATATGTCTCTTTCTCCTCACACATAGGATCCCTGAAGATGAATCTGAGATAACCGTCTTCATTCGTTACACCCGCGAATTCACCTGTGGATGAGCCCGCGCAGTAAAGCATATCCATCCGTCTGCCGCCGTTATTGAGAATGGTGTTGCCTTCCATCGTCAAACCTTCGAGATCGCTAGTCTCCGCCAGGAGATCATGCCCATAGTATTGTACCGCACA
Organism: Candidatus Aegiribacteria sp.; assembly: GCA_021107345.1. Next base: position 7,186 of record JAIOSX010000241.1, on the reverse strand, counting down.
GATCATATTGTCATGAATGAAGTTGTTCTTGAGTACGATGCCGTCCAGGAGGTTCGTATAAACCCCAATTGCGCCGCACCCGTTTATCTCACAGTTCTCTATGGTGATATCATCACATCCGTCTATTCCGAAGACATTGCCATAGCAGCGCTCATCCACTGAGGGTTCAGTGTGGGTAGCGGAGAGACCGCTGATTGTAATCCTGTCAGAATTGATTATCCACATTACATTGTCTGTCTGACTGTTGCAGATAAGTTTTGAACCTTCTTCACCGAGTATCCAGATGTCATGGTGTCCCCAGAGTTCAATGGAATCATTGAATTCATAGGTGCCTGTTTTGATGAATATCGTATCGCTGTCGGAAACAGCATCTATGGCCTGCTGTGGAGTTGCGAACTGCTCACCCTCCCCTACCATGAGAGTAGTTGCCCCGGCTATTCCAATCAAGATCACAGTACAAAGGATCTGTCCTGTCACCCTTTTATCCTCTTCTTCTTTAATACGCGTTTCGAAAAGTATTCCATGTCAGACCCGGCCCCTGGATTCCCGAATAATTAATCCTACTGTAATCAAGTGGAGCTTACAATAGACGTGAGAGGCTTTCAAAAACTTATCAAAGATCGCTGTAGTATCCTCCAGCATATTTTCAACAGGGAGCAGAGGATTATTTATTAATTATGCGTCGTCTTTGACATGGACCTGGAAGAGAGGGAGGCAGTATCATCAGTTCCGGTAGCGAAATTTGATGATATTGGGTCGGATATGCTGTTGTTTTGGGCTATTTTTGTGAAAAGGTGCAAATCCAGTTTTCCAATGTTCACCTGGATGCATTACTGAAACGGTTTAATGAGAGTGGCGCTCATATGATTCCAGAATCGACTGTCTCAGATCAGATATCTTTCCTTTCATTTTGTTTGTATCAAGATTTCTGATCTCGTCTTCTGCTGAATCAAGCTGACCGAGCGCTTCTTCATATCTGCTTTCAGAGGAAAGCAGATATGCGAGCAATAATCTGGATCTCGATATTCTATTGGCCGAACCGGATACCAGAGCAAACTCCAATGCTTTTTCAGCGTGCGTGAGCGCTTCTTCCGGCGAAACATCTTTAAGTATCACGGCAATGTTTTCAAGGCAGAATGACGCCCCTTTGGTATTTCCTACATTCATGTTGAGAGAAAGCGACTCCCTGAAGCACTGCTCGGCTTTCCTGAAATCTCCGTCCATCCGGGCGATGTCAGCCATAGCGGCAAGAACCGCTGCGTTAAGGAAAGCATCACCGGTCCGATTGTTTATTTCCTGTGCTTCATGAAGCAGTTTCCTGGCCATGGTAAGGTCACCTCTTGTTTTACTGACGCCGGCAAGGTTACAGAGCAGAGAAGAAATAGATCCCTGCTTATTGCCTGATCTTGCTATTGCCAGCGCATTCGACCAGTACTCCTGCGCTTTGTCGAGGTCATCATTCAAGTAGGCTGAATTGCCGAGGCCGGCGAAACAGAGGGTTCTGAAGCCGGGGTCGTCAGATGTCTCGGCAAGCAGTACTGCCTCATTCAAACAGATCTCCGCGTCTCCTCGTCTGCCTGTCATCATCAGGAAAGTGGCGATTCTCTCCTTGAGCCTGGCGGCGGTACCCGCTCTTTTGCCTGAGGGGCAGCCCTTTTCTGAAGCAGCCTTTTCGAACACTTCTAGAAGTTCTGAGAACAGTTCGGCACCTTCAGTTAACCGTGACCTGAATTGCAGCATGGGAGAAACCGATCTGGTGAACGACTCCATGAGTTCGAAGTTCAGAGTCTTATGTGTGAACAGAGCTCCCTTTCTGATATTCGGAAAGTCGTCAGAGATAGCGTCAAGGGCTTTCGACTGATTCCCGCTGGATAAAAGCGGATACAGTTCAGAGAGGAAATTGTGATAGAAAACCGCATGCTTCTGATCAAGGTTCGGTACCAGATACTGCTTTTCTGCGGCCAGCTCCTTCGTCAGGGGATGAAGAGTGTACCTGCCTCCGCCCGCTGTTACAACAAGAGATCTATCGCACAATAGCTGCAGGGTCTGCAGATTACACCCGGCAGCTTCCGAAGCAGCCTTTCTGCTGAAGCCTCCCTCGAATATGGAGAGTCCTGCCAGTGCTTTCTGGTGAATGCCATCAAGAAGATTCCATGAATACAGGAACACGGAGAGCATGCTTCTCTGCCTTGCAGGAAGGTCGGTCGATGTGCTCTTAAGTATTTCAAGACCCGACTGAAGCTCATTCTTCAGTTCGGAGCAGGATATAATTCTCACCCATGAAGCTGCCAGTTCGATTGCGAGCGGAAGACCATCCAGTATCCTGCAGATACCTGTAATGTATAATGCGTCGGAGCGTTCGGGAGAGAAGTCTGGAAGAACCCTTCTTGCTGAACTGAGAAAGAGTTCAGTTGCATCGCAGCGCTCCAGCGGGTTATCCGGTTCAGTGGGAATGCTCATTCCAGAAAGGTCGTAGACATTTTCTTCCCTAATTCCAAGCCTCTGCCTGGAAGTAACCAGGATCTTAAGCCCCGGGCTTTTTGCCAGGAGTCCTGATACAGCCGGAGCGTATTCCGTGAGGTGCTCGAAATTGTCCAGCACCAGAAGTGTTTCCCGGTCAGAGAGGAATTCGGCTAACTGTTCCAACTCGCTACGGTCTCCTGAAAAACCGAAAGAAAGACTTCGGGCAACAGCAGACAGAATAGAGGCCAGACTGTCAGCTTCTTCCAGAGGAACGAACCAGGCTCCGTGTCTGAATCTCTGTACCGTTTCCGCTGCGGTCTGCAGGGACGTCCGTGTTTTTCCCGCCCCTCCATATCCTAAAAGAGTGAGAAGCCTGGTTCGGGAATTAAGCAGTATTTCCCTGATTTCCTGCAGCTCAACCGTTCTTCCCACAAAGGGGGTCGGCTGAACAGGCAGATTGTGCGGATGGGCGGATACGGAAGACAGAGGGGGATGAGGTGCATCAATGTCCGGATGTGAAAGGATGAATATCTGCTGTGGCTGCAGAAGATCTTTCAGCAGATGCACTCCCTGATCAAGCAGGCTGGCGCCGGCCGGAAGGTTTTCGGATACGGCAGCCTGTGATCCCAGGATAATCTGTCCGCCCCAACCGCTGGACATGAGCCTTGCTGTACGGCTTACAGACGCTCCGAAGAAATCACCATTATTTTCAACAGCCTCTCCCGACTCGATTCCTATTCGAATTTTAAGCCCGTCAACAGCTGACCAGTCTGTTCCGACGATGACATTTTGCATTGAAAGAGCGCACTCAAGGGACTGTCCGTTAGTGAACAGGGCCATAAAGCCATCTCCAGTGTGCTTCACCACTCTTCCGGAATAGCGTCTCAACTCGTTCCGGAGCAGGCTATCGTGCTTTGCCAGAGCAGCCGCCATTTCAGTTGGGTACATATGCCATTTTCTGGTTGAGCCCTCTATGTCGGTGAACAGGAAAGTCAGTTTCATGTCAACTGTGTTCCGGAAGACGTCTGTTTCGGCTCACATGGTAAGAAAGTAGCATTCCACTCCTGTTTCAGCGCCAAGCGACTTTCTGATATAGGTGTTTCCACTGGAGAAAGCCGAGTTCAAGCAATAGAAATTTAGATTTCCCATCGTTCCGGCAAACCTCCCGAAACAGTATATCTGTCTCAATATCACCCAATTTCTCTGCCTGAAATGTCTCTGCCTGAAACTGACCATACTTACCGAAACCACCACCCGTCAACAAAGCCAGTAACACCCCATACTCGCTTCAGAAGCACAGCCCACATTTTAATTATGTATAATATGGTTTCTGCTGTAGGATGTTTTCTCGATTACCATAATCCTGGAGGATATCTGATGGAATCAATGACGGGCTTCGGTCGGGCAGAGGCCAGTGGAGATGGCTTTATTTTAACGGTTGAAGCGAAATCGGTTAATCACAAAAGCCTGAGTATCTATCTGAAGCTGCCTGAAGTACTTTCCGATATTGAGCTGGAAATCAGGAAAGTCATCAATGGAATGTTCGAAAGGGGACGCATCAGACTGAATGTGGATATTGAACTGAACGGTGAGGGCGGCTCGTCAGTATCCATCAATATGGATTCGGCAAGACAGTACATTGCCGCGGCGGAACAAATATCCAAGGATAGTGAATACATCAGTGAGATGTCCGCAGGAGAGCTTCTCAATCTTCCGGGAGTTGCGGAAAGAGCCTGCCCTGCAATGCTTGATCGCGGGGAACTGACGGAGGCATTCAGGTTAGCCGTGATCAAGGCTCTTAATGAACTCAGGGAGAGCAGACGCCGGGAGGGAGCTGTACTTGCTCCGCTTTTTCTTGAAGGTTTTACAGGAATCAGGGAACTGGCTGACCCCGTTCTTGCACGGCAGAAGGAAAACGTACAGGAAAGATATGGGCGGCTTAAGGAAAGAGTATTCGAACTTATGAATGACGTCAGGCTGGATGAAGACCGTCTGATGAATGAACTGGCTCTTCTGGCAGACAGATCCGATGTTACCGAGGAAGTTCATAGACTTGAGTGTCACCTTGACCATGCCCTTGAAATAGTAGATTCTCATAACAGTCCCATCGGGCGTAAGCTTGAGTTCATTATACAGGAAATGCACAGGGAACTGAACACGATGGGAGCCAAAGTTGATGATCCGGAACAGTCACTGAGGGTTATAGAAATGAAGAATACTGTTTCATCACTTAAGGAACAGGCTGCGAATATTGAATAATTCTCCAGGCCAGTTGCTAGTACTTGCAGGGCCTTCGGGGGCCGGCAAAACTACCCTTGCTCATCACCTTGTAGAGACGTTCAGTTCCGCGGTATTCTCCGTTTCAACGACTACAAGGCCTCCGCGGGGCTCTGAAACCGAGGGAGTGGATTACTTTTTCGTAAACAGGGAAGAGTTCCTGAAAAGGATAGAAAACGGGTATTTCCTTGAGTATGCGGAGGTTCACGGTCATCTTTATGGAACATCCAGAGACTGGGTACGCAGAGAACTTGCCGGTGGTGGAAGCGTAGTCCTTGATATAGATGTTCAGGGGGCGCTTCAGATAAAGGAATCTTTTCCAGACTCAATACTGGTTTTCATTCTGCCTCCTTCACCCGATACGCTTTCCAGAAGGCTTCATTCCAGAAATACCGACGATCCGGATGTTGTTAAGAGAAGGATGGAAATTGCGGCATGGGAGACCGGATGGATAGGTTCCTTTGATTATTATATTTGCAACAGTCGTCTTGAGGATTCCATGATGCAGGTTGAATCGATATTAAGAGGCGAAAGGCTGAAAATAGTTAATACCAGCTTTCCGCAGGAGGTCAGAGCCTTTACTCCCGATAGCTTTATTGGGCTTGAACACTGGTCGGGGAAAAGGGTGATAGTTACATCCGGTCCCACAAGAGAACCATTGGACCGTGTTCGGTTTATTTCTAACAGGTCCAGCGGCCTGATGGGATCCAGTATGGCGATGGCTTTCCGAGATGCCGGCGCCGATGTTTTGTTCATTACCGGTCCGGCCTGCCGCTCCCATCCATCCGGAGTGAACACTTATTCCGTTGAAACCGCAGAGGAAATGCTTAACATCCTTGTTGGAGAAGTTGAAAAATCTGACCTGCTGGTGATGGCAGCTGCAGTTTCTGATTTCAGGACTTCCAAATTATATGACGGGAAAATTGAAAGATCGGGAACCGTCATGCTTGAGCTTAAGGCAACTCCGGATATTCTTGAAGAACTTGATAGAACTATTGACTGTATGTGCCCGGTGATGGCCTTTGCCCTCGAATTCGGGCCTGACGGAGAAGAACGGGCACAGAGAAAAATGAATCGCAAGGGAGCGGCTGCCATTTTCTATAATCCAGGGGACGTTCCGGGAGCTGGAATGGAAACATCCTCAAACCAGGGAAGACTTATTTTCAGTGACGGCAGTTACGTAGAGGTCAAGCAATCCTCAAAAAGGTATATTGCAGAGCTTCTGGTCGCTGCGATGGGTAGATATTTAATGAAAGGCAATGAAGGTTAATGACAGAAAAGAGATATTCCTCCGCTCCGCGGGGCAGGGATGATCCATTCTGGAATTCGGTGGCAAGCTTTGACCTGGATGATATTTTTGTACTTCCCGAATGGATCTCCAAGTTAAAAGGTGATAAGACAACTTCAATGACCGGAGGAGAAGTCGGAAGCATACCTGAAGAACTTGCTGCCCTTATTTCAAGAGTTGGTGACTGCCGGGGCTGCAGGCTCTGCGAAGAGCGGAATACGATAGTCTTCGGCGGAGGGAACCCCTCCGCGGGGATAGTTTTCATTGGTGAGGGCCCCGGAGCCAACGAGGATATTCAGGGAGAACCATTCGTGGGACGCGCAGGGAAACTTCTGGATAAAATACTGGCAGCCATTGACCTGGACAGAAATTCGGTGTACATCACGAATATCGTGAAGTGCAGGCCGCCTGGAAACAGAACACCTTCAAAAGATGAAGTTACCGCATGCTGCTGGATACTTGAAGAACAGATAAGGATCATGAAACCGGGCGTTATAGTTACATTGGGTGCTCCCTCCAGCAGAACAATGACAGGAAGCAGTGAAGGCATAGGGAAACTCAGGAGTTCAATTCACAGGTACGGAGATATTCCGGTCATCCCGACCTATCATCCGGCTGCTCTTCTTAGAACCGATGCTCTGAAAAGACCTGTATGGGAGGATATGAAGATGCTGAGAAAGCTCCTTGATGAACTGGGTCTTCCCAGAACTGATAAGGATTGAGTATGACGGAGGAAAAAGGATATCGACCTCCCCACAGTCTGGATGCTGAAAAGAGCGTTTTAGGAGCAATGCTTCTTGATCAGGAACTGACGGTTGAAGCCCTTGATGCCCTTAACACAAAGGATTTCTTCGACCGCAAGCACAGGATGATCTTCCAGGCCTGCCGGGATCTTGATTCAAGGAACAGCGTAACGGATATGGTCACTGTAGGCGAGGAACTTTCCAGGAAGAAGACACTCGAGGAGGCGGGTGGTATTGAGTACATCTCCTCCCTGACAGATGATATACCCCTCCTTTCGAATGTGCTTCAGTACATAAAGATCATCAAGGACAAGGCCATGCTCCGTCAGCTCATCAAGGTGAGCAGGGAGAATATCAATGAAGTCCTCGAAGGCACGGGTGACGTTGAGAATGTTCTTGATACAGCCGCCAGCAA
>JAIOSX010000209.1 GCA_021107345.1 Candidatus Aegiribacteria sp. | reverse complement strand
TGTGTGGTTCCCTCTCAGTTATCTCGCCGGCTATCGGGGTAAGCATGATCCTTTTGACCTCTTCCCTGTCGTGACTCTGTCCGAGTGCCCAGCACAATTTCACGTATGCCACTTCAGGAAGCATGTTCGATGCTGGAATTACACCAAGTTCCATCATATCACGCCCGGTGTCGTACACGAACATCTGTACGTATCCCCAGAGTGTCTGAACTGTCATGTAAATGTGTATGCCCTGGTCGCAGGCTTTCTTAAGCACAGGATAGAGAGGCTTGTTAACGTGTCCGAGTCCCGTTCCGGCTATAACGATTCCTTTGTACCCGTTATCAATCAGCGATTCGATGATGTCCGGTTTCATATCAGGGTAGTAATAGACAATCGATACCCTTGGATCAAAAGCGGTATTGATATTTACTTTCCGGTCGTTTCGTCTTTTTTTATAGTCTTTATTAAGATGCGTAATCTTTCCATTTTCAACCATTGCCAGCGGTATATCCCCGATTGTCCTGAATGTAGATCTGTATGAGGAGTGCATCTTTCTGACCCTTGTTCCCCTGTGAAGAAGTCCGTACTGGTCACTTGTGGGTCCGAACATACAGACCATAACTTCTGCAATATCACTGCGGGAAGCTGCATATGTAGCATTCATAAGGTTTATTGCTGCATCGCTTGAAGGCCGGTCGCTCGATCTCTGGGAACCGACCATTACAACAGGAACAGGTGAATCCTGAACCATGAATGAAAGAACGGCGGATGTGTGGTGCATAGTATCGGTTCCATGTCCTATGACTATGCCGTCAATACCATTGGCTATTTCTTTTCCTATCGCCTCAGCCGTTCCCTTCCACTGTTCGGGTCCCATGTTCTCACTGAAGACGCCATAGAGCTTCTCCGTTTTAAGATTGCATATGTCTGCAAGTTCAGGTACCGACCCGTAGAGCTCCCCCGGGGAAAAGGCAGGGATAACGGCACCTGTCCTGTAATCCAGCCTTGAAGCTATGGTGCCTCCCGTTCCAAACAGCTTTACATTGGGCTTTGAAGAATCGAAAGGGAATTCTTTCTCAGGTATCTTGTAATGGGCTTCATTCCTGCCCAATTCTGTGATGGACTCTATGGTATCTACTCCCAAACCTACATTGTATCCGTTGTGTATCTTCAATACTATGTGGGTATCATCAGCGGTTTCAGACCTGGGAAGAATTACTCCCTTGAAACCTCCTCTGGTTGATTTGATATCAACGTCTGACCATACACCGACACTGAATTTCTTCAGGCATTCCAGACTTTTACCCCGGTAGCCTTTGTAATCACCTCCTGCTAGTGTGCAGATTTGACTATGCTGCGAACCACTTCTATTACATCTTTACCGCCGGGCAGGCCATTGAATCTTTCCCTTACCCTCCCGGTAATGTATTGCTCCTGAAGAACGGTATCAAAGTCATCTTCCGACTCCATAATGCTGACGGCAGCATTTTCCAGTTCTTTCCTCCCGGGAATATTCAGGTTCTTAATAACAATATCAATTCCGGTTGGCTCGTGTCCGCAAACTCGTTCAAGAATGAAAGCAGCGGCTTCAATGGATAGGTTGTGCTCTCCGGCTTCCTCCAGCACTTCTATCAGCAAATCTTCAGTCAGTCCGGTAATAGAGTCATTCTTCTTCATATGCGGCAGTGTGCTCAGAAAAAAGTGCATTAGAACCCGTGGAGAATAGGTAGACCTCGCAGCAGCGGAATCGTACAGGAATCTAATATTCGAAATGCTCATCTGGCGCGCTGATTCTGCAGGCACACCTGCTGCAACATACCTTTCCGCACGTTCCCAGGGTCGCTCAGGAAGCGCAGATTCGATACGTTCTATCATTTCCTCTGTTATGGCTATGGGTGCCAGGTCAGTGTCCGGATACATTCTGTTCGGCCCTGGCAGTATTCTCTCGAATCCGTTCGTACCATCGGAAAGTGACTGCCTTGTTTCGCTGCAGACTCCATCAATTGCTTCTTTTGCCCTCAGGGCTATTTCACTTACCGCAGTTTCAATATCCTCAGAGGATCCCCAGACCACAACAATGGCATCTTCCGTATCTGCACCGGTCTTCTTTCTTAATAATTCCCATTCGTTTGAAGAGAAGCTGCAACCTTCTTCCCCATCGTGAACGATATTTGGAAGAACGTCCAGACACGCGACAACGCGAACTCTGTCGGATATCTCTCCGGCGAAAGTGTGACCGGGCTGGGTAACCGTGGAAAGCAGCCCTCTGTATCCTCTTAGAATAACCGCACGCAGTTCGAATTCCTTCTTCAACGCAGCCGCCGCATAACGGTAGGCGGTTCCTGCAAGTTCCTGAGTAACATCGAAATGTTCGGAGCTGAAGTTTGAACCGGTTATTCCCCTCCGGGAGAGCTCTCCCTTGATCTCCAGCAGAGAAACCTGTCTTAAAGCTTCGTTATGCACAAGCAGGGGGATAGTGGGAATTCGTGAAACACCTTTTATCTCCACGCGGCACCCGCCCGTTACAGATACGTTCACGTCCTGCCTTGCTGCGCCGATCCCTCTGCGGACTTTTCCGGATGCTCTGACAAGATTGCTGAGGATAACGGCGACCTGAGCCACTTCATGAGGAGTAGTCATATCTGGACCTGTTACAGTCTCTATAAGTGGTATTCCAAGCCTGTCCGTCAGATAGACGCGTTCGTGCCCCGAATCGCTCACTTCCCGGCAGGCATCCTCCTCCAGTCCAAGCTGGATAATGTTTATGCGCCTGTTCCCGAAAGGAACCCAGCCGTCCACTCCCAGAAGTGTGGTTCTCTGAAATCCGGCAGGTATTGATCCGTCGAGGTACTGCTTCCTTAATATGTGAGCCTCACTTACAAGTTTGCAGTTAAGGAGCATGGTTATTTCCAGGGCAATATCCAGAGCCTGAGGATTCAGTTCAAAAGGTGGATTATCATCCATTTCGTAGGTACATATGGTATCACTGTTTATCTGATAGGTAATATTCTTTCTGGTTTTAAATTCCATCAGAGCGGTACCGTCGTATTCACCAAGCTCTGAAAGGGTCGGTCTCATATGGCGGAGAATTTGAGCATCGTAAACGTCAGAATACGGGAGTACCGGGCAGCGGCAGAAGAGCTTCTTTTCGGTATCTATCTGTTGATGTATCTCAAGCCCGCTGCGAAGTCCTATCGCTTTATAATCGGAGGCCGTCATCTCCTCCATATTTCTTATCACGGTGAGACAGATCTCCTTACTATTGTTTCTGTTCGTACTCAGATTCAGGAGTGAGCATAAAGGTGAATTTCAAAATATGCATGAACAGCGCTCAATTATATTTCATAAGGAGTCGGACGTCACTTGCGACACTTGCAAACAGCAAGGGGTCATTTATAGGGGTCGTATCTTGAATTTTGACATTTTCCATTGTTACAACAGTAACGAATGTTTGAATTCAAGATACGACCCCAATGTAACGAATGTCAAAATTCAAGATACGACCCCAACTACTGAAGATTCAGTTCCTTCAGTCTTGAAAGCAGTGTTCTGTAGCTGACCTTCAATATCTCAGCGGCCTTCTTTCTGTTTCCACCGGTTTCCTTCAGTGTTCTTCTTATCATTTCCGTTTCGCGAAGTCTAGCTGCCCTCGCGGATTCTTCTAAAAGCCCTTCTGCTGCGCATGCATCATCTATTTCGAGTACACATGCATCGATTATCCTCTCATTCGCCAGAGCTGCCGCCCTTAGCACGATGCTTCTCAGCTGTCTGATATTTCCCGGCCAATGGTATCCCTTAAGCTTGATCAACGCATCCTCTGTAACGATTACCTCCCGGTGACCGGACTTATGCAGGAAGTGCATGGCAAGATCAGGTATATCCTCCACCCTTTCTCGAAGTGGCGAAAGAGTAACGGGGAACTCACCTATTCTGAAGTAAAGATCCTTTCTGAATCTTCCCGCTTCGGTTTCTTCCTTTAGCTCTCTGTTGCTTGCAGAGATGACCCTTGCGTTGGTGCGGAGTATCTCTGATCCTCCAACTCTGGTATACTCCCTTTCCTGAAGTACTCTAAGCAGCTTGCCCTGCAGCGCAGTGTTAAGGTCTCCAACCTCATCCAGGAATATGGTTCCTCCACGGGCATGCTCGAACCTTCCTGCTCGTGTTCGGTCTGCACCTGTGTATGCGCCCTTTTCAGCTCCGAAGAGTTCACTCTCCATCAGGTCAGCCGGTATAGCGGCGCAGTTAACAGGTACAAAGGGTCCATCCGAACAAGCACTTTCCCGATGGATCATTCTCGCAAGAAGTTCCTTCCCGGTTCCGCTCTCACCCAGAACAAGAATATTCAAATTAGTTTCAGCGCCCTTTGAAGCCCTTCTTAATGTGGAAAGCAGTGCCGGGGAAGACCCTATGATATCGGTACCTGCTGAATAAGCATACCTTCTTACCAGCGAAAGGAGTTCGTCAAGATCGAATGGTTTGGTGATGAAATCCCTTGCCCCCTCTTTCATTGCCTCAACTGCAAGATTAACGGTACCGAAGGCTGTCATGAGAACCACCGGAGTCCAGTGATTGAATTCCCTGGATTTTCTGAGGATATCCATTCCGTCGATATTTCCAGGAAGGCATACATCAGTCAGCAGAATATCGAAACCACCGTCCTCAAGCTTCCTGAGGGCTTCTGTTCCCGAAGATACAGCGGTTACTTCCCAACCATCTTCCTGAAGGGCTGTTATCAGCATATTACGCATGGCTCTTTTGTCTTCTATCAGCAGAATTCTTTCGATATCATTTACCTCCTTCAACTCACTGAACCGGGAGCAGAATTGTGAAGAGGGCTCCTACTTCTGTTCTGTTCTCGCCAATAAGTTCGCCGCCCATGGATCTTATAATTCTCCTGCTTACGGAAAGACCGAGACCCATATTTCCGCTGCTTCTGTTCTTGGTCGTCATGAAAGGCCTGAAAACATCTTCTCTGTCGATGGAAAGGCCGGGTCCTGTGTCCGCAACCGATATTATCAGATTCTTATCATTCCTTCTTATCGATATCTCAACAGCTGAGGATGAATCAGCCTCGATCGAGTTATTCACGATATTACAGATACATGATGCGAGAAGCCTTCTGTCAGCCTTGATTGATAAATCATCAACTGAGGCTTTTACGGAGCATCTGTCACTGTCCAGCCTGCAGGCTTCCCTGCATATGGAAACAATGTCATCCCTGTTCAGATTAGAGGAAACCGGTTCGGGGGATCTTGCGAAGTATTCCAGGGAACTGATCCTTTCCTGGGCTGAATCGACTTCTCTTTTTACTTCTGATAGGATGTTAAGGGTTCTTTCGTCCGAATGCCCTCGTGCAAGAAGATCTACAAATCCGGACAAAGCACAGAGTGTGTTTCCCATTTCATGCGATATTCCGGCAGACGCAGCTCCGATGTCAGCCATGGCTGTCTCGTCGGCTATTCTCTTTTCCAGTTCACTTATTCTGGTAACATCGGTAACCAGGACAGCGATCTCGTCGGCTCTTGATCGGGAAATTTCAACACTGTACATTCTATTGGTATTAACAGCGTCATCCCGGATCTGAAATTCGGATAATGTATTCCCCGTTTTACGCATTGAAAGGAGAAGTGGTTTAAGTTGTTGTCCGGCAGGAGAATTCTCCCATGGGAATTTCTTCGCTATATCATCATCGCTGAGGTTGAACAACTCCTTTGACTGCCTGTTGAAAAGTGACAGGTTACCTTTTCCATCAATAGCTAATACAGCCGCCCCCAGTACTGAAAGAATTGCGCCTGATCTTTCTTCCAGTCTCTCAGCCCTTTGTTCAGCTTTTTTCCTCATTTCGTTAAGCTGCTGATCTCTTTCATGAAGAAGCTCTACTAAACGGTGAAAAGATGCTCCAGCGGCTTCCGGATCTGCACCACTGCCGCTGCTGAAGCGGTCAGCCTCAACGAGAATCTCTCTAAGAGGGTGGATTACTGTCCTGGCCAGGTATCGGGGCGTAAAGCAAGCCAGAACTGCCAGAACTGCGGTAAGCGCTGCCAGACCGATTATAAGTGTCCTGTGTATTATGGATATCGATGACCTGCCTGGTCTGACGCCTATAAGAAGATCACTACCGGGATGCTTTACGAAATACCATTCAGGAGTCTCTTCAGTTATTGGCAGATCTTCAGAGGAGATTCCGGCCCCGGCCATCATGTCCCCCAGGGAATCAAGTATCACTGCAGCTTCCAGGTTTCCGCTCTGCACCAGTGGGCCGGCAATTCTTTCAAAGTTGCCCGAAGTATCGAAGGTATCGATGGAATTGCTTATTGCATATGCAGTTACCGTAGCCATGTGGCCTTTTTCAGCTTCAAGATCCTTATCTACGAGAAATACGATTATAAAGGATACTGCCACAGCGGCCGCAGAAGCTCCGATGACAAGCCCTGTGAGCAGCTCAACACCCATGATGAATTTCTTCGACAATGTAACTCCTTCAGCTTTCCAGGCAGCAGATACTGATAAACATTACAGAATTACCGAATTTCTACGCTATTAACATACTTGTATCTGTAACTACTCATTTGAAGAGTATCCTGTCAAGATAGATCCCGCTGAATCTTCCGGTGCCACCCTCAATTCCGAGTGGAGCTATCCTCACGCTTTCCCCGCAGTCACTTATGGGGATAACGAATTCTGACCGTACTTCCCGAAGGTTCTCGGGCCTTTGGGGAAGCTGGATATCCTTCATGATTGAGACCCATGCAGGCGCTTCCATTACTTCCGATGATGTGTACACTGAATCACGCCATTCTCCGCACGATACTTCGATGCCCGGTGCATTCCCGGACTGCAGCGAACGATGGAATATTGTCAGTTTCAGCGAATCTCCTGCAGTTGCCGGTACAGGCAGAATAACTGCATCCTCAGGATGGGATAGTCTAAGCATTCGCTCTCTTGTAAAAAACCAGAACTTCCTGGAT
>JAIOSX010000120.1 GCA_021107345.1 Candidatus Aegiribacteria sp. | reverse complement strand
TTATGGCTTCACTGAGAATATCAAGGGAAATCCCTTCAACTTTCAGATCCATCTGTATTGCGGTTATACCGGTGGTAGTTCCTGCGATTTTAAGATCCATATCACCCAGATGATCTTCAACTCCGCCTATATCCGACAGAATAACGAAGTCTTTTCCATCGGTCACAAGCCCAAGAGCCACGCCTGCGACAGCATCGCTTATAGGAACTCCAGCATCCATCAAACTGAGGGAGCCGCCACATATCGTCGCCTGACTTGATGAACCGTTTGACTCGAGTATATCCGATACTACCCTTACCGTATAATTGAATTCAATCTTCTCGGTGGGCATAACCTGGGAAATAGCCATCTCAGCAAGATGTCCATGACCTATCTCCCTTCTGCCGGGTCCACGGTCAGGTCTGACCTCTCCGACACTGAAGGAAGGAAAATTGTAATGGAGCATGTAATCCTTCGTGTATTCTCCCATAAGAGCGTCTATCCTCTGAACGTCTCTGGCCCCACCCAGTGTGACTGCTACGAGAGCCTGGGTTTCACCCCTTGTAAAGAGAGCTGAACCATGAGGGCGGGGTAATACCCCAACTTCACAGGTTATCTTCCTTACATCACCCTCTCCACGTCCATCGGGACGCTGGTGATCAACAAGAAGCTTTTTCCTTGCAACAAGCTTTTCCGCTTCGTTGACTGCCTTTGAGATCATTTTCTTCAGTCTGTCGTCATCAAGATCAGGATATTTGCCTGATAATTCTTCAAGGGCAGTTTCCTTCGCTGTTCCTCCCGCCTCTGAAAGGGCGTTCTTGATACCGTTTCCGTATACTTTTTCAAATTCAGGGACAGCGATGGAATTTATCGCTTCCTGGAAACCATCCGGAACCTCAAAAGCTATCTCAATTTGGCGTTTCTCTCTTCCTACAGCTTCCCTCAGTTCAATCTGAAGCTCGTTGATCATTGCGGCTGCATCGGCAGCTAACCTGATAGCTTCCATGACTTCAGCTTCTGACAGCTGTGCTGTCGAGCCTTCCAGCATCACCACATCATTGCCCTTTACCGCAACTGTAAGATCAAGGTCGCTTTCACTGAGTTCGTCAACAGTGGGGTTGATCACGTACTCGCCGTTCACCTTGCCTACTTTCACCGAGGATACAGGACCGTCCCATGGAATGTCCGATATCATCAGGGCTGCCGATGCCCCCAGCATTCCAAGCAGGCTGGGATCGTTCTGACTATCGGAACTGAGAACAAGAATGTAAACCTGGGTTTCTTCCATATAATCTGAAGGGAAGAGAGGCCGGAGCGGCCTGTCTATAAGCCTTGCGGTAAGTGTTGCGTTTTCCTGAGGTCTACCCTCCCTCTTGAAAAATCCTCCGGGGATCTTACCGGCAGCATATGTTCTTTCGCGGTATTCTATAGTCAGGGGAAAGAACGGTAGATCTCTCAATCCGCCTGATGTTGCGGCAACAAGTACTGCTGAGCCACCGTATGTAACGTAGACGGCACCATCAGCCTGTTTCGCCATTCTTCCGGTCTCAATTGCAAGTGTCCTGCCTGCTATTTCTCTTTCAACTACTTTTATCATTTTTCTTTTTTCTTCCTTTTAACTCGTGTGCCCCGACTCTCTGTCGGAGCAAGTTACTACAAGCACCACTTCAATTGAAATCCGGGGTGCAATCAGTGACGATAAGATATGATCTATCTCCTCAGCCCCAGATCCTTAACTATCGTTCTGTAACGATCAATATCCTTATTTGTAAGGTAATTGAGCAGTTTTCTCCTCTGTCCCACAAGCATAAGAAGTCCCCTGTTACTGTTGTGGTCCTTCTTGTGAAGCTTGAAATGATCGGTAAGGTTCCTTATCCTCTCAGTAAGGATGGCTATCTGCACTTCTGTTTTTCCGGAATCGTTCTCACTGTCTCCGAATTTCACGATTAGTTCTGCCTTTTTATCGGCTGTTATGCTCATCTTTTCAGATCCTCCATTCGTTTTTCCTGCAAAACATACTGCCTGACATTTTCCACATCGCCGGCAATAAGTTTTTTCAGCTCTTCAATACTCAATGAAGATGCTGCATTTCTTAATCTCTTCCTGAAACTTACCCTAATTATACTGCCGTAAACATCCCCGCCGCAGTGATCAAGCAGATGTGCTTCCACCGGCCCGGTGACTGTGCCCGGAACGAATACGGCTGCAGGTACAGGTCTGGTTCCTTCGCCAGAATCAACATAACCTGCGTAACTGCCGGGTCCGGGAAGCAGTTTGCATCCGGGAACCCTGACATTCAATGTGGGAAATCCGATCTGTCTACCAAAACACTTGCCCCTTGAAACCACTCCTGTAACCGAATAATGCCTGCCAAGAAGCTGTTCCGCACTCTGGAGTTTTCCATTTTCAAGAAGCAGCCGGATCTTTTCACTCTTTACCGGTCCATCTCCACATTCCAGCGGAGGTACAATAATAGTATCAATCTCCCTTGAAGTACATCACTGCAGCAGGTATTCCACTGTACCTGACCTGTTTCTGCCAAAATGGAAATCATATCCCACCACGATTCTGCTGAATTTCTCCATTTCAAGCAGTTCCGACAGAAATTCATCCGGTGATTTTTCAACTGTTTCTCTGTCAAAGGGGATGATTATGATTTTCTTCATTCCCAATCTACCCAGAATTTCTGCCCTTTCTGATACAGTAGTGAGTCGCCTGTTCCATGAATTATCCGTAAAATATTGACGGGCCACAGGTTCAAAGCAGACAAGACATGTATCGCCATTGAAGGATGTGGCTCTTTCTATTACCTTCAGGTGTCCTGAATGTATTCCGTCAAAGTTACCTAATGTAATTGTATCCATGGTTTCAGCTTTCGGCGAAAACACACAGCGGTTTCAGAATATTCCCATCCCCTTCCGCTACCGCCAGGAGATTATCATCCTTGTCCAGCAGGACTATTGTACCAACCTGATGACCTTCTAGATTTCCTCCGTGTGATACAGTTCTGCACTGTTTCTCGTCAAGCACTTCGCTCTCGTAATCCCGGAGAACCGATGACATACTCAGCAGAGACCCGGCATTTTTAAACTCCTTTGAAGCTTCTTCAATACTGAATGCCCCGATGGATGTTCTCCTGATATCGAAGGCTGCTCCGCCTGTGCCAAGCTCGTTCCCGATATCCCGTGCAAGAGCTCTTATATAGGTTCCCGAGCTTACCGTGACCGAAAGGCGGATACTCGATCCCATGAGTTCTTCAAGCTTCCAGTTCTCGGTATACACCTCTCTTACAGGTGTTGAGGGCTTCAGTCCTTTTCTTGCCAGGGAATATGCGCGTGTACCATCAACCCTCACTGCCGAATAGTCCGGCACCTTCTGACTGATGGCTCCTGTGTAGTTGGAAATAACCTTTAGAACATCCTCCGAAGCAATGGGCGGAACTGGCCTCTTTTCCAGAACTGTACCACTTGTGTCATCCGTATCCGTTCTGGTGCCCAGTTCAATCCCGAAACTGTAAGTCTTCCTGAAAGATGAGATGAACCTGGAAAGCCTCGTTGCCCTTCCCAGAAGAACAACTAGAAGGCCTGTCGCATCGGGGTCAAGGGTTCCTGCGTGTCCGTATTTTCTGTAACCCCATTGCTTTGCCACCCTTGAAGCTGCCCTGCGTGAGTAAATACCGGTTGATTTATCAAGAAGATATGCTGCACCGGTCATCCCAGGTGTCAATCGTCACTCAGCTTCCTCATGATATTCAGAATCCTGTCACCCTTTTCACCGGATTCATCTTTTACCAGTGACAGGGCGGGAACCGAACGCATCTTTATCCGGGACGCCAGCTGAGATCTGAGGAAACCCTTGGCTGATTCTATCGCTTCGGAAGCATCCTGCCTTTCGGTGTCAGTTCCTGTCATCTCGTAGAACAGGGTAGCATGTGAACCATCGCGGGACAGCTTTGCCCTTGTTATGGTTACATTTAGCAGCCTTTCGTCGGAAACATTCCGGATTAGTGTTTCTTCGAGAATCTGCCGAATATCAACTTCCAACCTGGCTATTCTTCTATCATCCATATGGAATTCCTCCGCAAAAACCGTCAGAGTTCTCTGGCAATGGAGACGATCACGAAGCTTTCAATCACATCACCCAGTTTGATATCGTTGAAGCCGGAAAGACCTATGCCGCATTCGAAACCGGATTTGACCTCTTTCTTGTCTTCCTTGAAACGCTTCAGGGAACTGATGGTACCTGACCAGACATCAATGCCGTTCCGTACAAGTCTTATCCTGGAATTTCTCTTTATCACACCACTTATAACGTACGATCCTGCTATTGTCCCGATCTTAGGAACCTTGAAGAGATCTCTTACTTCGGCCGATCCAAGGAATTCTTCCTTTTCTTCGGGTTTCAGAAGCCCTGAAAGCGCCTTTGTTATGGTTTCTTCAACCTGGTGGATAACGCTGAAAGTTGCAATATCCACATCCCTTGCTGATGCCTCTTCTCGGGCTCTTACATCGGGACGAACTCTGAAACCGACAATTATGGCATTTGATGCGGCGGCAAGGTTGACATCGTTACTTGAAATACCTCCTGCACCGCTTCTTATAATGTTGACGGAAACTTCTTCATTGCCCAGCTGGCTGATTGTATCTACTATGGCTTCCGCAGTACCCTGAACATCCGCTTTGACGATAAGGTTCATAATACCCTCGTTTTCAACGGATTTCTGCCAGAAATCCTCAAGGGATACCATTTTGCTCGCCTGCAACTCTCTTTCCCTCTGTACGATCTGACGCCTTCTGCTTATGCGTTTGGCTTCGTGTTCGCAGCTTACACCTACTATTGGATCTCCAGCAG
>JAIOSX010000211.1 GCA_021107345.1 Candidatus Aegiribacteria sp. | reverse complement strand
CTTGGGCTGGACGATATTGAACTCGATGAAAAAGGTACTCTTTACGCTTCACTTCCCGGAGGAGGGCGTGGTGATACAGTGATAGGTCTTCTTGCCCATGTGGATACCTCGCCGGAAGCACCCGGTGAGAGCGTTATTCCCGTTCTTCATCATAACTGGGACGGCAATCCTATCGAACTTTGCGAAGGAGTGGCGATTAAGCCGTTAGAAACTGTTGATATGCTCAGATATGTTGGTGATACAATTATTACTTCCGACGGAACAACTCTTCTTGGTGCGGATGATAAAGCCGGCGTTGCCATCATTATGGAAATTCTTGATACTCTTATAAATAACAGGGAAATACCAGTACCTCCGCTGAGGATCGCCTTCACTACCGATGAGGAGGTGGGGCGGGGTATGGATAATTTCGACCCGGTGCGATTCGGTGCTGACTTCGCCTATACAGTCGACGGTGGTTCCGTTGGAAAAGTGGATACAAAGACTTTCAATGCCTGGTCGGCAAACTGGAAAGTAAAAGGTAGAGAAGTGCATCCCGGAAGCGCTAAAGGAATAATGGTGAACGCCACACGGATACTGGCTGATATAGTATCATCGATACCTCCGGAGGAAATGCCGGAGAACAGTGCAGGAGATGAGGGATACTACTACCCCCTTTCCATATCATCAGTTACCTCTAAAGGAAATCTGAAAATGATTCTGCGGGATTTTACTTCTGATGGAATGAAATCCAGGATTGAAACGATGAGGAGCCTTGAAAAGTGGGTTCAGTCAAAGTATCCCGGAGCTGAAATATCTCTTGAAATGTCGGAACAGTACAGGAATCCAGGTGAGATTCTGAAGCAGGACAGAAGGGCTGTGGAATTTGCTCTGAGAGCAACCGGGATAGTAGGGCTTGAACCTGAGGAAAGCTCTATCCGAGGTGGTACCGATGGGTCCAGATTGTCCTTCATGGGAATCCCTACTGTAAATCTTCCGACGGGTGGAGAGCTTTTCCACTCCAGAAATGAGTGGATTGCTGAGAAGGGGCTTGAGTTGTCATACAGGATAGTACTTGAAACGCTCAGGATATGGGGTGCGCAATAATGTTAACCATCAACACTTTCTAGTTGTCGATAAAGCTATTTGATATCAATGTACTGATTGAACTTACAGATTCGGTAACAGGCATTACATACGAAATTATAAGGTATATTGAGGGAGGATATTTGCTTTCCTTGCTTTTATTCACTATTTAGTTATTATGAGTTGGAAACTTTATGATATCCGAGGAGGGTATTCTTGAAACAAATAGTATTTCTGGCAATGGTTATGAAGATGTTTGCTGCAAGTGTTTACGCTCAACCTGATGAGGATATGACTTTACCTCCGGATTCTCTTCAGATTACGGAAGAAGCTGAAATTACTACTGAAGACACGCTTCCAACCCCTGATTCTCTTCAGCTTACGGAAGAAGCTGAGATTATTACTGAAGACATAACAGTCCCGACTGTACCTAATGACCCATCATCTGTCCTGCAGGCGTTTTTTCAAGCCCTTAAAACAGGTGACAGTTTTATGATCTCCCAGCTTATTTCCAGCGATGGACTTGATGAAATAGATGTAATGCTGGAAATTTTGAAGGAAAATCTTGATAATACTACGATGTCCAGATTAACCACTGCCGGGTATACTGCAACTGCGGATGAAATGGAAGACTGGTCACCGATGGATTATCTGACTAACACAGTAGTGCTTCCTGTAATGAATGCCCGATACGCATTTTACGAAATGCAGATCGGCGATTATTCAAACCACGGTGATGAGCTTGTCATTCCACTTGTATTCAGAACTGCATCGGGGGTGGAGCTGCCCTACCAGGCTGTACTGGAAAAAGAAGACAGCCAGTGGAAAGTAACGAATTTCATGGGACTGAACAGCTTCCCCTGATTCAACTCATTACCGGTCATTTTCACCTATTTCTATCATTCATCCCTCAGTGAATCGGTGAGGAATTTATTGTAATACTCTTATTTTATTATGATATCGAGAATTCGGTACTATTCACGATGAGGAGATTATGAACCCTGATATGAATATCCTTATACTCGATTATTCAGTGGACCGTTCGGAGGCGGCGCTGTTTAGAAGATGGTTCCCGGATAGCTGCAATTCCACAGCTGTGTATGCCTGTTTTGGTGACAGTTTCCCCGATCCGCTTGAATATTCTCACGTGATGCATACCGGATCCAGCCTATCCATATGTTCAGGCGCAGAATTCCTTGAAGATGCTGAAAATACTGTAAGGAAGTGCGTCGCTGAGGGCATTCCTCAGATGGGTGTTTGTTATGGGCATCAGCTCATCTCCAGATCCCTGCTGAATTCATCAGCCATAGGCAGATGTCCCAACGGTCTTGAGGCCGGCTGGATAGACATAGAGATGATTGGCAGCGGACTTGAGATTCCGGGAGCGACACCCGTTGCCAGGGTTCTGCAGTCACATTTTGACAGGGTTGCTGCGATTCCTGATACTTCTGAGCTGATAGCTACGAATTGTCATACGGAAATTCAGGGATTCATAGACAGGAAAAAGAACCTCTTCAGCCTGCAGTTTCATCCGGAATTCACCCGCATTCAAGGTAACAGACTTTTCCTTAAGGAAGCCAGGCTTCTACAGGAGAATGGCATCGATCTTGCATCTGTGCTTGATGATGGGCCGTCGATTGATACCGGCAGAGTATTCTTTGAGTATTTTCTCAACACTTTTCGTAATCCCAGAAGTGCTTCAACTTTTGGACATGAAAGACATGAAAGGTAAGTTATATGAGAGTATTGGAGAACATCGAACCGAAAAAAGTCTGGTATTGGTTTGAGGAGATATCCAGAATCCCCAGACCGTCCGGCGAAGAGAAGAGAATAGCGGACTTTCTGGTTGAGTTTGCCAGGAGAAGATATCTGGAATACAGTCGGGATGATGTTGATAATGTTCTTATCCGCGCAGCAGGCTCAGGTAAGTCGGCCGATCATCCCGGACTCGTCCTGCAGGCTCATGTTGACATAGTTGCTGAAAAAACGGATGAAAGCAGCCATGATCATTCGAAGGATCCCATCGTTCCTATCATCCAGGATGACTGGGTTACTTCCCCGGACACTACTCTGGGTGCGGATAACGGAATAGGTGTAGCGCTTATGCTTACAGTGCTGGATTCTGAAGACACCGCCCATCCTCCTCTGGAATGCCTCTTCACAACAGATGAGGAACGGGGGCTTACGGGAGCCGGCAACCTTGATCCGGAATGGATAACGTTCAGGCGTCTTTTAAACCTTGATTCCGAGGACGAGGGAGTATTCACGATTGGATGTGCGGGGGGGATGGATATTCATCTGGAAATGCCCCTGAACCGTTCTGACCCGGTTGACTGTTATCGCCTTGAAATTTCCGGACTGAAAGGTGGTCATTCGGGGATGGAAATAGATAAGAATCGCGGGAATGCGATACGTTTTCTTGGAAGAGTTCTCAGAAATCTTTGTATCAATCACAACTGCCGCATTGCAGGGATTTCAGGCGGTACTAAAAGAAACGCGATTCCTCGAAATGCATCCGCTTTCATTCATTTTCCCCAAGGTGACATTGATCATGCAAGAGAATGCCTGAGTCAGATATCGGAGGAAATAGCATTTGAATACAGCGGAATCGAAGACGAGATTAAAATCCGGATGGAAAATGAGCCTGTCAAGATCGGACCTTTGGACTTTGAAACCGGTTTGAAGATTACTGATCTGCTTCTTGCTCTTCCTCATGGAGTGGAGAAGAAAAGCGGTGTCATTGATGGACTGGTAGAGACTTCAGTAAACCTGGCTATTGTCTCCATGAGTAACGATGGATTTAATGTCGAGCTTACTGTAAGAAGCCCGCTGGAAAGCGCAAAGAACGCTCTCGGGGATAGAATCACAGCTGTTGCGCGACTGTCAGGATGCGCATTCAACATCGGCTGTTCATATCCTGGATGGATGCCTGATTCGAATTCCATATTGCTTGAAAAGCTGATTGATATCTACACGGAAGTATTTGGTCATGAACCTCAAGTCGAATCCATACATGCAGGGCTGGAATGCGGTATAATCGGTGACAGGATCGGTGGGATGGACATGATATCCATGGGTCCTGATATCAGGGATGTTCATATACCGGGAGAAAGGGTAAGCATTTCTTCACTTCAGCGTTTCTGGAAGTTCTTCTTATCCTTACTTGAAACTCTGGATTAAGCAAAGGGCCGGG
>JAIOSX010000137.1 GCA_021107345.1 Candidatus Aegiribacteria sp. | reverse complement strand
CTGATCCTGATCAGAATTCCTCTTGCGTTTCATCCAAATAAGATCTTCAACTGATGCAACTCGCACCGTTCCATATTCCGATTCTGCATCTAAGGCCTTCACAGGGCAATTAACGATGCTCTGATGCGCCGTCTGGTTAGTCATTCGGGATTTCTCCGGCTTTCTTAAGCGCGATCTTGGCCATTATCGGTCCGATGATCTCGAATACTATACATGTTGCGGTAACCGTTGTTAATACAGCAGTTCCGATCAAAACACCTCGTTCACCGAGTTGTGAGAACTGTTGAGACACCACTATCGATAAACCGATTGCTACTCCGGCCTGGGAGAGTAATCCGATACCGAGGTATTTTCTTATAGTTGGACTTGCCTTACCGATTATTGCCCCGAATTTTGCTCCGAAAATCTTACCTGCTGATCTTGCCAGGATATAGACAAGTCCAATCAGTCCGAGGGAAGGCAGCGATCCTATTTTGAGATGTGCTCCAGCAATGAAGAAGAAAAGAATGAATATGAGTGGCATCAGAGGGCGCATTCTGGTTGCCACCGAACTGGTCATACTTCTGGAAGCATTTGAAAGTACGAAACCCATGGCCATCGGAGTAAGAATGGGGGAAAAGCCGTAAGTTAATGCCAACCCGACAGCCAGACACACGAATCCAAAGGTCAGGGCGGGGATATTGTTATGTGAACGTATCAGCGATACGAGTTTTGAATAGATAAATCCGAGCAGAAGACCCACGGTGATACTCAAGAGTATTTCCAGGACAGGTTTTCCTGCTGTTGACAGCAGATTGGAAGATCCTCCCGCCTCAGACGTTAGCAGAGCTTTACTTGCAGCGGATGCAAATCCGAAGATCAGTACGGCAATACCATCATCGAAGCCAACAACAGCGTACAGAGCTTGAGTAAAATCACCCTTTGCCCTGTATTCCTGGATAACTGCGACAGTACCCGCGGGAGCAGTGGCAGGAGCCATGGCACCGAAGATCAGAGCGAATGGCCAGTCGCCCCCGGTAACCAGCAGTACACCAGCGGTTACCAGAAGAAATGCCAGAAGTGTTTCACAGAGTAAAATCGCTGTAATACTCTTTCCAAGCCGCCTGAGAACTTTCAGGTTCAGTTCCGAGCCGATGCTGAAGGCGACAAAACCAAGGGCGATATCCGGAATGAAGGCCAGGTGCTGAAGGATTCGTTCATCGAAAACCTTGAAGACAGATACCCCAAGTATTGCGCCAGCTATCATGAAACCTATAAGAGACGGAAGTCCGGTTTTTCTGGCAAGTTTTCCCGCGTAAAGGCCTCCTACAATCGCGAATCCAACAAGGGCAATGATAGAGAAGGTCATTTCAGCTTTCCAGGGAGCCAAAGACCGATTGAAGATCCGATACCGTGACCATTATATCGTTTCTGTCCGAAAGAGGGCCGCATATGAATTCGATATTTCTCACGATAGCATTTACAAGTTCATTCCTGACTACTGATATGATGATCTTGTTGAAATGCTGCATGTCCGTATTCCAGAATCCTGCGAAGAATGGGCTGTCCATAAGAAATCTGGTTGATTCATCGGCATTCATAACCATGGAAGAGGAAGTATCTGCAGCGGCAAACACCTGAAGGAGTTCATCAAAAACAGCTTCATCCTGGACAAAAACATAAATCAGTTTTTTTCCGGATCCCGGGTCAACAGCTGTTTGTGGAGATATCTTGTTCAGAAGGATCTCAATCGCTTTATCAGCTGTCGAAGCATTCCTCAGAGATTCCCTCACTTTACCGTCTCTGAAAATCTGTGCGAGGGTAGAAAGGAGTTTGAGATGTGCCCGTGGTTCATTCTCCGGCCCTATCACGAAGGGGAAAAAGAATACTTTGTCTCCATCCGCTGCGTTGAAGTCAATTCCTTTGGATAGAATAACCAGGCCAGCAGTAAATTCAGACAGATCGGCCATTCGGCAGTGAGGAATTGCAACACCATGACCGCAGGCTGTAGATGAAAGGCTTTCCCGGTCGGATAGAGCCTTATGAATATTATCCTCTGAGATGCCGGCCATTGAACCAGCTTCAGAAGCTATTCTCGCAATACAGCGGAGAAGCTGCTCGTCCGATTCGGGAGTGCAGTCCAGAGTCACAGTATCAGAATTAAGCAAATCCGACAGTTTCATAACAGCCTCCAGAGTTCTGAATAAGCACGAATTAGTGCAGTACTAACTGCTTACTACATTTCTGACGATTGGGGACAATTCTCCTAAGTTCTCTATGGTGATAACCATGCCCGGATCGGTAAAATCTTCCCTTTCAGCAGCCCATGTTCGATCTCTTAAGACATGCACGGCAACAGCACCCAGAGAAAGGGCGGGATTAATGTCCGACCTGGGACTGTTTCCTGCGATTATGCAGTTCTCTGGCTTGACATCAGCGTCAATAAGAATCTCACTCAATGCGTTAACGCTCTTTCTGGGTACGATCCTGAGTTCGTCCACATAGCTGATCAGCCCAGATCTCATGAACTCATCCGTCTGGTGATCCTTCATACCCATTGTATAAATCATTGTTTTAACTGGAAGGTTTTTCATATCCTCTAATGCGCTTATGACACCCGGCAGGAGAATTACGGGATGACCGAGAAGATTCATGCGGATATCATCCATGGCAGTCAATGCCCATAGTGGTGCTTCAGGTATAAGATCCAGCATAATCATGCGCAGTGTATCCATATAAGGTTCAGCACCATAGCCAGTTACAGAGAGTCTTTCAACATCTCTTCTATGGACTATCCTGCGTACTTCTTCTTCAGCTGAGCCAAGTGCTGTCATAAGACTGAGAAAATCATGCTCTGTCCTTTCGAAGAAAAGAGCACTTTCCCAGAGGGTATCATCCGCATCAAGAAGCAGAAGATAATCATTCTTGTTCAAATCGCCTCCATCGAAAACCTCTAACAGGAATAGGAATATACAACAAAAACCGGGAACATGTGGAAACTCAATCTGAAGAAACGGTATTGATGTTAACTGATTCCGAAATGTCTCTCTGCCGGGATTGTATCTTATATAATCGATGTTTGACACGACAATGGAATGCAGAGCGATTGCTTGAGGCTAAATATGAACAGTTAACAAAATGCGCCGTACTCCTCTTGCCGGACAGGTAACCGTAAGCTTATAAAGGAATGAACAGTAAGTATGATTTTTCCATAAGCTCAATGAATGCTGATACAGCAATAGGCAATCATAATGCAGTGGTTTTGCAGTGAGTGTGAACTTACGTTAACGCGAGCGTTCTGTAATTCGTAAATGCGAGTGAGTGCATCTTATTGAATTTGACAATCAAAACAATATTGACCTGTTAAGAATGTTTCTGCAAGTTATCATAATCAGATGTCAATCAAAGAAACGAGAGTAAAAGGAGATTATAATGTGATGTAACAGTACGACTGCAGGATGTAGTGAATGACCCCACCAAAGGAGATAACATTGAAAAGACTATTCAAGTCTGTTGTAGTAATTCTTGTTCTAACATCAATCTTTATGTATTCCGGTTGCGGCGAAGAGACTGAGCAAAGGCAGCCTGAAGAAGCTGCATCTGAAGCGGAAGTTGACCTGACCGTAGAAGTACCGCTGCTGCAGGTAGGACACTGCAATCATGATCATCACTCCGCGGTATTCATAGCAGCGCTCAGAGGTGAAGAGATGAAGGAGCTTTACGGCATCTATCTCGTACACCTGGGAGAGAGTTACTATGCACTTGTAGAAAATGACCAGAAAATCCTTGAGATTCAATTCGTGCAGTCACAGGGCGCAATTAACATCCCGAACAATATGGTTGCAGGATTGTTCGATATTGGTTTCGGAGGAGTCATCCCATTCGCTGCCAGCGCGGATCAGGGAAGTGGAGTAAAGATTATTAGCCCCCTTCACAGCAGGGGTGATATGCTTGTTGTAGCTGACGACAATATGGAAGTGATCGACTGGGACAGTTTCATCGAATGGGCAAGGAGCAGCGACGAACCACTTATAATAGCATACAAGAGCCCCAAGGCAGTGGCTCTGCTTATTTTCGAATCGGCGCTCACTGAAGAGGGCATTGAATGGAGTATGCAGGGTAATCCTGAACCCGGCTCTGAGATTATGCTCTTTAACGCGCAGGGAGAGTCTAACCTTAATCCGGCTCTTCAGAATGGAACGATTCACGGGTATGTTTCCAACAATCCGGCATGTGCACTTGCCGAACATAACGGCATAGGTAAATGCGTGGCCGAGTTATCAGATCTTCCACCGGGAAATTTCGCGAACCACCCATGCTGTGCTATTGCAGCAACAGAGACAGCTATTGCTGAGCGACAAGAGGATATCGCCGCCGCTCTCCGTCTATTTGCCGCAGCCACAGATTATATCAACAGTAATTCTGCAGATGCAGCCTGTGCTGCAGCGGACTGGATAGGAAATCCTGTTGAAGT
>JAIOSX010000269.1 GCA_021107345.1 Candidatus Aegiribacteria sp. | reverse complement strand
GATGTAGCAATTGGAGTTGGAATTCTGCAGAAAACAATTGAACATGATCTTGGAGCAGTGATTGTTGTTTCTGGAGATGCCGATCTGATACCCGCATACTGAGCATTGAAAGAAATGAGACCGGAAACAATAAGAATTGTCGCATTGCCTTTCAAGCGATCTCTTAAGGTAGTGAAGAAATCGGTTGACTACTATTTCAATATTAAACCGAAAATCTATACTATGCATCAATTTGATGATCCACTGGTACTATCAAACGGAACAACCGTATCTAAACCCCCTACCTGGTAGACGAAGATATTGAAGTGAGGGATTGCGCCGTAAGTCTTAACATAATATCGTACATATATGCGGACATATATATGGACAAATTGTGCATATATACTTGAAACACAATATGTTGTTAAGGACATAAATGAGGACATATGAACAGACACACCCATGGTTAAGCTTTGAGCTTGATCTCAGGGGCCTCGACTATACGACCTGGGTGGAACTGGGAAAGGCCACTGAGGGTATCGCATACATAGGGAAGGTTCCTCTGACACCTGAAGCAGCTGGACGGCTGCACCGCCTTTATCTGGCCAAGGGAATTCTGGCCACTACCGCTATCGAGGGGAACACCCTGACTGAGAGTGAGGTGCTGCAGCATCTGGATGGTGAATTGCATCTTCCCCCCTCAAGGGAGTATCTGACGCAGGAACTCGATAACATTGTAGAGGCCTGCAATCTCATTGGAGACCGGATCATCGAGACAGGGGTTTCCCCTCTGACTCCGGAAATCGTCAAGGAGTACAACCGGCTTGTTCTCCGGGAGCTCCCTCTGGAAGAAGGAGTTATCCCAGGAGCTGTCAGAGATCATTCTGTTATTGTAGGACGATATCGAGGAGCTCCGGCGGAGGATTGTGACTACCTTCTTGAGAGGTTCTGCGACTGGCTGAATTCGCTTGAGTATCCCGATGGAATGGAGGACGTTTACTCAATACTTGTTGCCATTGCGGCGCACCTGTATTTCGTCTGGATTCATCCCTTCGGTGATGGTAACGGCCGTACCGCCAGACTTATTGAGTTCCGGTATCTTCTAAAGGCGGGATTCCCCACGCCGGCAGCACATCTGCTCAGCAATTTCTATAACCTGACCCGGGCGGAGTACTACCGTCAACTGGATGCCGCAAGCCGGAAAAGCACAATGGCTGACTTCATCAATTACGCAGTGAGAGGTCTTGTGGATCAACTCAACGAACAGATGCAGGTCATCAGGGAGCTGCACTTCGAGACGGTATGGAGAGATTTCGTCTATTCTCGTTTCAGACAGCACAGCGCCCCACGTGCCCGGCAGCGCAGACTTGTTCTTGATCTGTCGAAGGTTAAGGAAAACAATGGCTGGGTGGATATAGCTTCGATACCTCTTCTGACACCCAAACTGGCGGAGGAGTATGCAAGGAAGACGCGAAAGACTCTTTCCCGTGATCTGAATTTCCTTGAGGAGGAGCAACTTATCCAGCGCATTAACGGCCGGGTAAGAGCAAACACGGATATCATCCTGGCTTTCCTGCCGCGCAAGGCTGATCTGACAGGAAATCCAGAGTAACAGTAGATGGAGTAAGATTGAAAACGCTTAGCAAAATAGTAGAGGATTTCAGGTTGGAATCCCCCAACATCAGAGCTGGAGAAGAGGATGACTGGACCTGGACGAATGACGCCATCAACCTGATGAGTCAGGGAAAGCTGGAAGAAGCGGAAACGCTTCTGAAGAAACTCATTCTTTCCATGCCGGATCATCATGATGGCTACGAATATCTCGCTGAGCTTTACCTCAGGATGGGAAATCCGGACGCAATTCCACTTATCCGTAAAGCTACGCAGCTGGCACAGGGATTTTACAATGAGGATACTCTCGATTACTAGATTCTCATCGAAATAAGAACTAAGATGTATATGATCGAACGTGTATTCCTCCACGCGGAACTGTCAGAAGCAGATTAAGAGGATTGCAGTAATGAAATCGCAGATTTACCAGTTCAGGATAACGCTCCAGCATATCGAACCTCCTATATGGAGGAGAATACAGATTCATGCTGATGGCTCATTCTGGGATCTGCATATCGCCATTCAGGACTCCATGGGGTGGTGGGTTTATCAGGGCAATTAAGCGACGGATTTTGCTGGAGTAAATAGGAGACGGGTTTTCAACCAATGAATACTAAGTACACATTTGCATCCGGCTCACCGGTAAAGGCAAGAGGCAGGGAATGGGTTGTTTCATTCTAGATCAGAAGAGGAGTAGATAATGGACAAAACGAAAACAACGGATTTTACAAAAATACCCCAAGAACAAATAGTCGCCTATTATGGTTTAGGATTTGCTGCTGCTGCTTCTGACGGTTCCATCGACAAGGAAGAGATGCAATTGATCTTTGAGACGTTGGATATATCCTTCTTGGATGAGAAGCATCAGAAGAAAGTTCGTCAGTATATACTAAAACCACCATCTGAAACCTCTTGCCTTAACAAACTGAAGAAGGCTCCAGAAACTCTCAGGTTTGCTGTTGTTGTGAATGTAATGGAAGTGCTTCTTGCGGATGACATCATTAGTGAAGATGAAGCCGTCTTCTTGAAGAAAGTATGTAAGAAACTAGGTGTAAATCAAGAGCAGCGGAAGGCAATTGAAAAGTTTATTCTAGAAGCAAAAAGAATCAAGGAGAGGGGGCTTAACGATAATACAGCCGAGAAAGCCCTGAAGAGTGCCCTAAGTGGCATCACAGCTGTTGGAGTTCCGATTGCCTCAGTGTATTTAAGCGGGTCTGTTATTGGCTTGAGTGCTGCTGGAATTACATCAGGGCTTGCTGCACTTGGATTCGGAATCGGGATGATCCCAGGAATCGGAGTTGCTATAGTGCTTGGTACAGCTATTTTCATTGGACTCAGGGCGATTCTCGGTGACAGCAAGAAGAACAAGGAGAAAAAACTTCGTCTTGAAGCTGAGAGGAAAGCACAACTAGCTATCAAGAATCTGCAAGACACGATATCAGTGATTCTTGAAAGGATATGCGCTCTTGAGGAGCGAACATCCGACCATGAAGAGAACGCTCGTATTGTTGATGACTTGCGGGGTCGCTTGCTTGCCCTAAGGGGGATTTTGACAAGGAAACGCACAGTATTTGCAGAAGCAACGAGTTAGGGTGGCAAGATGTCAGTGAGCCCTTTGGAGCATAATTTCCTGGAGGAACTTAGGCTAGTTCTCACTGTTCAGCAGTCAGTTCTCTCAAGAGTATCCGAACGATTGGACAGCATAGATAGAAGAATATTAGCGCGTACAGCGTACTCTGACGCTGTTATAGAGCTTGTTGAAATTGTCGATGAGATAGAGGATCAGGTTAATCTGCTGGAATTGGAAGATTTAGATATAGCAGGACTTGGTGAGAAGGAATTGGTTTCAATCTTCAGAAGGAGGGAGCGTCTCTACGAGGAAGAGATAACTGCCTTTCAATATACAACTTGGCCAGCATTTGTCAGAAATAGCATTGCATACTGCGCACAAAACGATGTTGACGAATTGCTTCCATGGAACGCTTTCCTAACAGAAACTGACTTTAAAAAAATGAAGTCAGAGAGCTATTCCGCCCAGTACAAATGGGATAAATGGGACTACATTTTTGTCGGTCTTGCAGGAATATTGGGAGCGTTGACTGATATCTTCCTAGTCAGGATTCCAAAGACAATGACTGCAGGACAGTATTTCGGTCAGAAAGGCAGCCCGATTACTGAAAAACTGCCAAAACTTAAATTTCCTGACTCTATG
>JAIOSX010000001.1 GCA_021107345.1 Candidatus Aegiribacteria sp. | reverse complement strand
CTCTGAGGAATACAAGATATCCACAGACCGGCATGCCGAAGATATCTGAAATGTCCCGAATGTAATACCGCTGCTTCTCGACGTAACTCTGTGCAACCTGCTCCAGAGAGGATCCGCTGAAACTGTCTGTCTTGTAATCGATGACTGTGAGTTTTTCTTTGTCTCTGATAAGAAGATCTACGTACCGTTTTCTGATTCCTTCGGATGTTTCTACGATATAGGCGTATTCCCTGCCAACTATTTCCACCTTCTGCAGATCGAATGGTAGTTTCATCCGGAAAAAATTGAGGGACAGCTCCCTAATCTCATCGAATTCGTCTCCATATACCCTTCGGAGGATAACATCGTTATCCACGAACCACTGATCAGGGGCATCGAAATCTATCTTCTCCATAACTGCATGAACACACTCACCGATTATCGCCCCGCCCGGTTGCCAGTTGTCAGGCTCAGGATCGATTTCAAACAGTACGCTGTCATCAATCTCGCTGAAATCATCACTTATACCAACGTGCGGTCTTTCTGCAGAAGCAGAGTACGATACATCTACAGGATGTATATCTTCAATGCTCATGCACCCCGGGTCGGTTTCAGCTGCCGACTGGAGGTTGTCCCAGAGGATCCTGCCTGGTGAATTAGTCTGTAAGGGTGGTGATTGCACAAAAACAACAAGTGAATCCCTCGGCCGAGTGCAGGCTACGTAAAGAAGTCTTCTGAATTCAGCTTTCTCCCTGGCGTTGACAATCTCCACTATTTCCGGCCAGTAGGGAGATTTCATTGTATCCTTTCCTGAATTTCCCAGAGGTATGCCAAGATTGAAGGCAGCCTTATGTACATGATCGTATGAAATATCCCTGTCATTGCGGCCCTTTCCTGAATTAGCGGAGGGAGCTGCCAGGGCTACATTCTTCCACGCGAGGCCCTTTGCTCTGTGTATGGTTGTAACGGTTACTGCTCCTCCTGAAGAAGGGACAGTTGAAGGCTCTTCTGTCCTGGAAGGAGCCAGATTCTTATCAAGTACAACCAGAAGCTCAACAGGGGTTTTTATCTCTCCTGCAAAGACCTGCTCAAGAAGAAACTGCAGATTTCCCATTCTTCTTGATTCCTGGTAGCCGGCAGCTGCGACTACGGGTATCATCTCCATCTGAAAAAAGAGCTCGACAAGAAAATCTTCAAAAGGTATCGTCAAGATAGACTGCCTGAGTTTTCTCAGCTGACTGTTGACTTTACTTACCTCCAGAGGGCATCCATCGGTCTGTTCAATAAAACCGGTGGTTCCCGATACAATTGCGCTGTTGATAACATTATCTGAAATTCCGAAGAAAAGAGACCGAAGCGTATGTACCCATGCCATTCTATCCATGGGGTACAGGATGCATCTTACCATTTCCGCGAGATCGGTTATCTCCGGACGGGTGAAGAAATCCCTTGATGAGTTTACATAATACGGAATTCCTTCCCTTTCAAAAGCATCGATGAAGTGATGAATATGGGTGCCTGACCTGAAAAGAAGAGCGTAATCTCCGGGAGAACTTCCATTCCTGAATCCATTTTTGAGGTAATCCACATACCATCTGGACTGCAGGAGCGCTGAGTATGCACCCGCGCTGTATCTGGTATTGAACTCTTCGGGTATGACCGGAAGCACTATTACACGCGCTGGATCTCCTTCGGGAGCTCCCGGACGAGGTTCGATCGGGGAATATTTGCAGCCGAAGGGCAGCTCTTCGGGAGTCTGGTCCGAAAACAGTTCTGATCCGAAAGCATTTACGAATCTGACTATCGCTCTGCTGCTCCTGAAATTAGTATTAATGGTTTCGGAGAGAGCACCGCCCTCTTCAAGGCGGTTTCGGAAACTGCGGTAGGTTTCTATGTCCGCGCTTCTCCAGCCATAAATGGATTGCTTGTCATCAGCCACGATGGTGACGCACCCATGAGGAAGAGTCCCGGCCTGTTCGAGGAATGAGGTAAATAGCCTGACCTGATCTGAGCTCGTATCCTGAAACTCATCTATAAGAATGTGATCGAACCTCTCAAACAGGGATCTTGCAAGCATACCATTACCGGCTATCGCTTTCCATGTGATGTACAGCAGATCATTGAAGGATAATCGGCTTCTGTCTCCATCCCATTTCCTGCGGAGTTCCCCCGCAAATTCGTAAGCGAAATCCCAGGTCAATTCTGTCATGCCCCCGGACTTGATAACCGGCAGGATCTTCAGAAATCGATCCTTTACCGCTCTAAAAACATTTTTGGCATGCTCGAAATCCTCCCAGTTCTTTTTACTTCCGCCAGTGAGATTCAGCGATGGATGCGATCTCATAAGTTCTTCATAATTGATCTCTGGAAGTATCCTGCGAAGTTCATCCAGTTCTAAAAGGAATTGCCTCGCTTTCTTGAACACTTTATCCGATGTATTGTTACATGAATCAAGTGCTTCTTCAAAGGCAGCTCTTTGCGTTGATATGAATTCATCAAGAACGGAGAGCTCAGCGGTTGTTCCGCCAACACAGTCAATCGAATCGAGCCATCTTCTTTTCTCTATTCCAAGGGCGATCTCCCTCTGCAGACCGGTTCCGGTCAATTCAAGGATTTCCCGGTGAGGCTGATCCTGCAGACCAAGCAGCCATCTTTCCCATTCCCGATTGATCTCCAAAGGATCAAAATGGCCTTCTGTGGTGGTAAATGCGGGGTCAACTCCTGTCAGGTTGAAGTATTCCCTGAGAATTCTGGAGGCGAATCTGTGTATGGTTGATATCCAGGAAACCGCAACACACTTCCGGGCTTCAAGACAATTCCTGTTATCCTTTTCCTCAGCCAGCCTGTTCCTTACCCGCATGCGCAGTTCTGCGGCGGCAGGCCTTGTGAAGGTAACCACGGCGATCCGGTCAAGTGGGATTCCTTTTTTCACCAGTTCAACAACCCTGTCTACCATGAGGGTTGTCTTTCCCGTTCCGGCACTGGCCTGAATGAACACATTTCTCTCTGACTCACGAAGTATCGCGTTTCTCGAAAGCTGATCCCCGGGCGGAGTTCCTCTTTTCATTTTTTCAGCATTATCTCCCTGAATATTTCCATTCTGCTATCCAATTTCACTTTTTCCTTAATTCTGACGAATGGATTTCTTCTACATATCCCGATATAGTCGCAGTAATCACAACTTACAGTGGGAATTGGAGTAAACAATCCCTTGCGAATCATCAAGACTATCTGCCGGGCATTGACCGTAACGGTTTCCATTACACTTTCCATTTCATCGCCGGTGAAGCTGACCAGTTTCCCTGGATTCCTGTCAGAGACAGCTGCATAAGCTAACAGAGAAATACTGTTTCCCTGAAAATTCTGCTTTGCCAGCTGATAGTAGAAGGGAAGCTGGAAATCCCTGCCTTTAGCTGTACCGCCTTTTGATGGCAGTTTCCCCGTTTTCAGATCAAGCAGAACGAGATTCGATTCATCATCCTCCAGGATAAGGTCTATTCTTCCGGCAACAGGTATCTCTCCAAGATTGCCCTCCAGGTAGACTTCACTATCGACATACATCCAGCCCTTTACGGAAAGCTGTGAAAGACTGGAGAGTACTAT
>JAIOSX010000145.1 GCA_021107345.1 Candidatus Aegiribacteria sp. | reverse complement strand
GATAATGAGTGAATACACATCATTCGTTGCTGTATGCGAAGAGATCAGAACCGACCCTGATGGTAATCCGGTTACGGTCCATGTTCCCGTTAACATGCCTGAAGGTGTTTCGTACGAAGGTGTATTCGGCACTGATAGAGGGGAGACAATTCACTACCGCAGCAACCGTTCTGTCTCAGGAACAATGCAGGCACCTGCGGTCGGTTCAAGTGGGGGAGGCTATTTATCCCTTGATGCATGTGAAGACATTAACGTTGATTACTCCTACGAGTCTTTGCCGATCGCCTGGTTCGGCAGTGTCAGCCTTGTATCCGCTTCTCCCACGCTGGGACTGCTTCCATCGGTTGTTCGCTCTGCAATACGAGAACTCCTTGCAGATATGACGGAAGCATACCAGAACTATCTCGACGGAATTGAGGATGCTGACGAGTGGTCCACAGGGATGATCACATTCAGTATTGAGGTTGACAGCAATGGTAATGTAACCGCTGTTTCAATAATAGGCAGCGGTCTTGACGGTGATATTGATGATGATCTGTGCGAAATTCTTGAAGGACTGAGTATCCCGGCACCTACGGATGGAGCCGGTTCAATTCAGGTTCAGCTCAGTTTCCAGAAGATCTGGTAGACTCAGCTGATTCAGCACGAAGGGGCGGGATCTCTCCCGCCCTTCCTTTATGCAGCCTTGAATTGCAGCAACCATATCTATATGTTTCCCTGAGTATGAACCGGAGGGATTTTTTGGACAAGAAGATTAAAATATCAGGATTCACATTTGTAAGGGATGCCATCCGTCTTGATTATCCCATCGTCGAATCAATCAGATCGGCTCTTCCAATAGTCGATGAGTATGTGGTCAATGTTGGCGACTGTACGGATGATACCCTTGAAGTGATCAGGAATATCGGGGATCCCAGGATCAGGATAGTCGAGACCAACTGGAACCCTGACAGATTCGTGGCAGGCGCGACCAACGCTGATCAGACGAACATTGCGCTTGATCACTGCAGATATCCCTGGTGCCTCTACCTTCAAGCCGATGAGGTAATACATGAAGAAGATTTCCAGGCGCTAGTTGATTCCATGGAGAAATACAACTCCAGGGAAGATGTTGATGGGCTTCTCTTCCACTACAATCACTTCTGGGGAGACTACAACAGGATTCACAGAGGACACAACTGGTACGACAGGGACATACGGGCAATAAAGAACGGCAGGAACATAAGTAGCTGGAAAAGCGCTCAGAGTTTCAGAAAAGATGGTAATAAACTCCGGGTTGCTGACTGTGGCGCCTGGATATACCACTACGGATGGGTCCGTCATCCTGACACAATGAGAAAGAAAACAATAGCCCTTGACAGCCTGCATCATGATAAACAATGGGTAAAAGAAAGACATTCCGATCCCGGCAAACCCTGGGATTACGGTCCTCTTGACAAAATTCCTCTATTCACCGGAACCCATCCCGCGGTGATGCGGGAACGGATAGATAACAAGGACTGGAAGGCAGAGGATTACTGTACCCCGGACAATCCTCCTGATCATGAACATCTTCAACTCTGGTGCAGAATACACTCTACACTTGAACGGTTCATTGGAAGAAAGATAGGCGGGTATTCCAACTGGATACTGGTTAAATAGAGCGTTTACCGGTGAACTTTCTATTGGTGTGTTTACATAGTAGATTAACGGAGAATAGTGCTGTTTTCACTTCAATCTGGAGGTAACATCAATGCCCGTACCATTTCTTGATCTTAAAACTCAGTACAATCAGATAAAGGATGAAATCGGAAAAGAACTTTCCGAAGTGCTTGATACCTGCTATTACGTTCTCGGCCCACAGGTTGCCTCATTTGAAGAGAAATTTGCTGAAATAGCCGGAACAAAGTACTGCATAGCCGTCTCAAGCGGAACCGCTGCGGTACACATCATGATATGGGCCGGTGACTTGCAGCCGGGAAGCGGCATCATCGTTCCTCCTAATACCTTCACCGCCTCAACGGAAGGTATTGTGCTGGCCGGGCATGTCCCGGTTTTTGCGGATGTGGATAAGGACACGCTAAACCTGTCACCCGAAAAGGTTCAGAGCTTTCTTGAATACTGTTCATCAGGAGGAAAGCCCATTGATCCGAAAACAGGTGCGGAGATCAGGGGGATTCTTGCTGTAGACCTTTACGGACAGCCTGCAGCAATGCCTGAGATTGAGAAGATCTCAGAGCAATACGGACTGATGCTTTTTGAAGACGCGTGCCAGGCCCATAATGCTTCAAGAGATGGAAGATCAGCAGGCAGTTTCGGCACGGCCGCCGCATTCAGTTTCTATCCTGGCAAAAACCTTGGCGCGTTCGGCGAAGGCGGAGCGGTAACCACGAACTCCGAAGACATCGCCGTACGGGTCAGAACTTTACGTGATCACGGCTCAAGAGAAAAATACCACTACGATTTCATCGGACACAATTACAGAATGTCTGCCTTTCAGGGAGCGGTACTTGGTGTCAAATCCAAGTACATCTCACAATGGAACGACAGAAGAAAAGAAGCAGCAAAAAGGTACAATAAGCTCCTTTCCGGACTTCCCCTTGTACTTCCCGTGGAAGACGGGGATGTAAGGCATGTTTACCATCTCTACGCCATGCATACACCCGAAAGAGACGACCTCAGAGAGTTCCTATCCCATAGGGATGTTGCTTCCGGGCTTCATTACCCGCTTCCTCTTCATACCCAGAAGGCATATTCATATCTTGGATACGAAGCGGGGGATTTCCCAATATCGGAATGGAACAGTTCCTGCAACCTGACACTGCCTATGTTTCCCGATATTACTGAAGATCAGCAGGTCATCGTTACTGATGCTGTAAGATCGTACTTCTCAAAGAATGACTGACTTGCCCCTCAGACGTAATTGCCATCTGAACAGACTTTATTTCTCTGCTCTTCTTGTGAGCGATTTCCTGATACTGGCGCTTTCGATCCTTCTTGCGGTTCAAATAAGGTTCGGTTCAATTAACACTGCTTCAGCTCCGTTCTCCGCAATGGCTGGAACATGGATATTCTTTGCTATCGCCGAAATACTGCTCATGATGGTGGAAGACCTGTACGCTGTCAGAACAACGGTGAATAAGGCAATGAATATGTTCAGAACAATCAGGATGATGATAACGATCTCAATATTCTTTATCGTTGTCCTGTTCGTTACACACTTTCCTGCAGGTGTATTCATCTGCAGCAGGCTGGCCGTTTTCATAATGATGATACTATGGCTTGCAATGACCATAGTAACGAAGCTGTTGATCGTACCTCGGATATTCCCCTGGTTATTGAGAATCCTGCAATTCGGAAAGATATCCCTGATCATATTCGGTTCGGATAATATCTGCGGGAAGATACGATCGACCCTGCTTAAATCACCGATTTACAGATCTATTCTTAACCTCAGTATACATTCCGATGCAATGCCTGACGACCCTGATGAACGGCACAAAATGTGCATGGATACTCTTGAAAGCGAAAAAGCAGCAGGGTTCATAATGGTTTTTGATGAGGAGGATTTCAATTTCATAGCCCGTTTCTCACTGCTTGCAAGGCGTGCTGATATTCCATTTACAATATACTCGAGGAGGATCCCTGAGCTTGGCTACTTCGATCCATGGGTATCTATCGGCAGTTACGGAGCTCTTTCATTCTGCTGCGGGGGATGGGCCGAGATATCCAGGATGCTATGGCGATTAAGTGATATTCTGATAGCACTTACCGGCCTGCTTCTTTTCCTGCCCGTTATTGCTGTCACAATTCCTGCCATCGCCCTTTCAAGCCCGGGTGGTATACTGTACAAGCAGACCAGGATCGGTTACATGAAAAAACCCTTCAGTTTCTTCAAGTTCAGGTCAATGCGGGTTGATGCCGAAGACAAACAGAGTACACATAAGAAGTATTTCGTGAAATACGTTAATGGAGATGCAGCCACAAAATTAGAGAACGGCTCAATATTTAAAACCGTTAGTACTAAAGCCGTAACTCCCATTGGAAGGATTATCAGGAAAACATCGATAGATGAGCTCCCCCAGATTCGGAATGTCCTCAGGGGGGATATGAGCATTGTAGGTCCGCGGCCGTGTATCGATTATGAACTGGAATTTTATACCAGTGAATGGTTACAGCAGCGGTTCACAGTAAAGCCCGGTTTAACAGGAATATGGCAGGTTTACGGCAGAAGCAGGCTCGGTTTTGAGAAATCCCAGTTCCTGGATTTCGTATATGTCCTTTCCAGAACGGATGGCATAAATATAAGACTTATTCTAAAGACTTTTCCTGTAATACTTTTTGGCAAGGGTGGTCTATAGGCTATCTCTGACAACCCTGGTGTGATTGAGAACCCATTCAGCTATGGCTTCATCATCATGGCTTTCTGATATCCATTCAAAGAGCTGAATCATATCACACACTCGAAAAACCAGAGTAGCCTCATCCAGCTCAACTGCGATTCCGCAGACATCCCATCCGGCTACGATGCTGTCCACCGCTACAAAGAAGATACCTCCGTAATACTTCAGCAGGGAATCTCCCTCAGCCAGCGAACCTGAGATGGACACCACAAGCATACTATCCTGAAGATATGCGGAATGCGCAGGCACTCCGATCGATCGAAGATCAAAACATATTTCTCCGATGGACACTGATACGATCAGCAACACAGATAGCATTGTCTTCAAACTGGAACTCATTTCCGGACCGGGTAAAATCCTCATGTATCTTAATCTACAAATCATTTATCTATCTGGAAAGACCCTTTCTACAGACTGGTACAACGAATTGACACTGTACTGTCCCTTGAGTTCAATAGCCATCACGCTCTCTGATGCAACGATTTGAATACTGATCTATATTCATCTGTTATGTTCAGAATAAATCGTTTGCAGAAGACACAATAAATCAGAAAGATGTTAGGCCTTAGAAATGCGACAATCACAACTGTTCACAAAAACCTCAAAGACATTACCAAAAGACGAAGTCAGCTTAAATGCTCGGCTATTACTTCAGAGTGGATTCATAAACAAGGAGATTGCAGGAGCATATTCATTTCTCCCGTTAGGGTATAGAGTATTGAACAAAATAATGAATATTATCCGCGAACAGATCGATGCAATTGGCGGGCAGGAAATTCTGTTAACAGCTCTTCAGGCTCCTGCAACCTGGAAAGCGTCCAATCGGTGGGATGATTCTCAAATGGATGTTTGGTTCAAAACCGAATTAAAAAATGGAAGTCAGTTGGGGTTGGCTCCCACTCATGAAGAGCCACTTACAAAATTGATGAGAAATTTCATAAAGTCCTACAAGGATTTGCCGGTATTCCCATATCAGTTTCAAACAAAATTCAGAAATGAAACCAGAGCAAAATCTGGAATATTGCGAACACGTGAATTTATCATGAAAGATCTTTATTCATTTTGTCGTTCACATGAGGAATTGAACGACTATTATGAGGTAGTTAAATCTGCATATGTAAAAATATTTAATCGGCTTGGTATAGGTACAATTACATATGTAACGTATTCGAGTGGCGGAACATTCAGTAAGTTCAGTCATGAATTTCAAACGCTGTGTGATTACGGAGAAGATATCATTTATATAAATGACGATAAGAAAATCGCTGTCAACCAGGAAATCTATCAGGATGATTTGATAGCTGAATTTGGTCTGACAAAAGATGATTTTCATGAAAACAAAGCAATCGAAGTGGGGAATATATTCAAGCTCGGAACAAAGTTTTCAGAAGCCATAGGACT
This sequence comes from Candidatus Aegiribacteria sp., assembly GCA_021107345.1. The sequence goes on along the minus strand of JAIOSX010000145.1, from coordinate 2,619 downwards.
GTATTTCAATGATGAAAACGGCAATCGAATTCCAGTAGTAATGGGAAGTTATGGAATTGGACCCGCACGAGTAATGGGTACAATTGTAGAGACAAATAATGATTCGAATGGTATTATCTGGCCGAAAGAAGTTGCACCTTATGGAATTCACATAATTTCTGTAGGGAACGACTCTGTTGTACAGACCGAATCAGAAAATCTCTATGCGTTACTGGCTTCAAAGAACATTGAAGTTCTGTGGGACGACCGGATAGATATCAATCCCGGAGCGAAATTCGCAGATGCGGATTTGATTGGCTGCCCCATTAAAATCACGGTGAGCAGTAAGAATAATGAAAAAAACCAATATGAACTGAAAAAAAATTTGTGCCCAAAGAATACATACTGGCTTATTTAGAGAGAGAATTGTAATTATCCCAAATCGTTGCATCTGACATTTTCCGCTACGGATTAAATACAGGTGAACTCAATCGTTCTGTCATTCTTGAAACTCACCCGTAAAACTCCTATATTTGCATTACTATGAAAATAATACTATCCGTCCTGATTTCTGTGCTTATGCCCGTTGCAGGAAATACTGCAGAGACCGGTATTCCCGAAACTCATGTCATGCAGTTTATAGTGAACTTTGATCGCGAGATCTCGGGTCTTCTTGATGCATACCTCGAAGCTGTACCAGAGTGCCCTGTCTATCTGGATACTCCTGTAAGGCTGTGGGTTCTGGATCTTGCCTGGCTAAGGGCTGACGCAGCTATTAATGAAGCGGAAGCCCTCGGCTCTGTGTTCTCGGACAGCATTGCAGAGGTATGGTCATCATATCTCAATTCATCCAGGGAATACCTGGAAGTCTTTTCGGATATTCAGAGGACCTATCACCTGACAGTTGTACCTGAATGTTCCGTATGTATCGAACTTGAGAACAGACTTCTGATAGCTGATTCTCTATGGCGAACTGATGAAATGGAATTTTTTGAATTATTTACGGAAGAGGAAAATCAATGAAAAACTCGAGAAAAGTAGGAACCTGGGAAGCAAAGAAAGGACTCGCTCAGATGCTTAAGGGCGGAGTGATAATGGATGTTGTCACTCCGGAACATGCGCAAATCGCACAGGAAGCAGGAGCTGTGGCTGTAATGGCTCTGGAGCGAGTACCCGCTGACATTCGCTCTCAGGGTGGTGTGGCCAGAATGTCCGACCCAGATATGATAAGAAGCATTCAGGAACAGGTTGATATACCTGTCATGGCAAAATGCAGAATAGGACACTTCGTCGAAGCTCAGATCCTTGAATCAATGGAAATAGATTACATCGACGAATCCGAGGTACTTACACCTGCCGATGAAAAGAACCATGTAAACAAGCACGAATTCAGCATACCTTTCGTATGTGGTGCGACCAATCTGGGAGAAGCCTTAAGACGGATAGGCGAAGGTGCTGCAATGATACGTACCAAAGGAGAAGCCGGTACGGGCAATGTAGTCGAAGCTGTCAGGCATGCCAGAGCTGTAGTAGGAGCCATCAGGATACTCAAGGTTACACCGATTGAGGAACTGATGACAATTGCGAAGGAAATGGGCGCTCCGTATGACCTTGTAAGATACGTCCATGAAAACGGGTGTCTCCCGGTTGTGAATTTCGCAGCCGGAGGAATAGCTACACCCGCTGATGCTGCATTGATGATGCAGCTTGGTCTGGACGGGGTTTTCGTTGGCAGCGGAATCTTCAAAAGCGGAAATCCTGAGAAACGGGCAAAAGCCATAGTCGAAGCTGTAAGCAGGTTCGATTCGCCCGAAGTGCTTGTCGAAGTCTCCAGGAACCTTGGCGAAGCAATGGTGGGAATAAACATATCCACACTGTCCGATGAAGAACGAATGGCTCGCAGGGGCTGGTAAACCTTGGCTGCCGTAGGAGTTCTTGCCCTTCAGGGCGGTGTAGCAGAACACATCTCAATTCTTATTAAACTGGGATGTGAAGTTAAGGAGATTCGAACTCCGGATGAGCTGGAATCCATTTCGGCCCTCATTCTTCCCGGTGGAGAATCGACCACTCTCATCTCACTCATGAACAGATGGAAGCTTATTCAACCTCTAAGAGCGATGGGAAAGGATGGATTTCCCATCTTCGGCACATGCGCTGGAGCTGTGCTTCTTTCAAAGGAGGTCGATGAAAAAGAGCATGAAGTAAGCCAGAACAGTCTTCGGCTTGCCGATGTTAGAGCCGTCCGTAATTATTTTGGCCGCCAGACAAGCAGTTTCGTAGAGACCATCAATGTGGCCGGCCTTGCTGAATGTTTCAAAGGAGTATTTATCAGAGCTCCCCTCCTGCTGCCTCTGTCCGATAAGGTTGAAGTTCTGAGCCGGGTGAAAGATGGTCCGGTCCTGTTGAGGCAGGGCAATCTATGGCTGTCATCGTTCCATCCGGAATTGACCCCCGACAGCAGGATACACAGGCTCTTTCTTGAAAGTCAGGGAATATTGAAAGTGAGCGGATAATGCCTATCTATGAATACCTATGCAGGCGGTGCAATACGATATTTCAGTTCATCGTAAGAAATACTTACAGGGAAGAAGTCCGGATATGACCTGAATGAAATAAAAGCGACCTAATAGAAAGGATTAT
>JAIOSX010000154.1 GCA_021107345.1 Candidatus Aegiribacteria sp. | reverse complement strand
GCAATCAGATCATGCCCAGCAGTCAGCTCAATGATGTGCGCCTTCTCCGGTTCATTGAGAACCGCTGCCAGGAAAACACTTGAATCAGTAACTATTCTCATATGTACAATTGTACCAATTTCTGCGTGCTTGTCAAGCCTAATTTTGTACTAACTCTTCTAAAGTCAGAAAAAAACCATATTTGAAAATGTATTAGTCTTTTACCCTCGTCAATGGACATTCACTTGACATAATAAGTAAACATATATACACTATACCACGAAATTCCCTTGGGTTAGCGGAAGCTGTCAAAGTAAATGGTTGGTCTGTTGAACATAAACACTAAGGAGTTCAGAGATTCTCAATGAGCGAGTCTCCGAAGATTTGAAGCATGTCCTCCATTTCCTTCTTCCCTGTAACCAGGGGAGGCCACAGATATAATACCGGACCAAGCGGACGAATGAACAGCCCTTTTCGGCGGGCGATATCAGCAATGTTAAGAGCGGTTCCCGCACCCCCGTCTTCGCTTATTTCCAGTGCGCTCATGCAGCCGAGAGCCGTGGATCCGTGAACCCCCGGAATGCTCCTGTACCTGCGGAACGCCTCCGAGAGCATTCCCGCAAGCATCTCGACATTTCCAAGGACGTTATCCCGCTCATATATGTCAATTGCAGCGCATGCGGCGGCTGCGGCTATAGGATTACCGCAGAATGTGTGCCCGTGGTAGAAGGTTTTATCCATTCGGGAATCACTTCTGAAGGCATCGTAAATTTTATCTGACGCAACAACGGCGCTCATTGGAAGCGAACCTCCTGTAAGCCCCTTCCCTATGCACATCATATCCGGCACTATTCCTGCAAGCTCCGACGCGAACATTTTGCCGGTCCGGCCGAATCCCACCGCGATCTCATCCAAGATAAGCAGCACATCGTTCTCATCACAGACTTTTCTCAGCCGCGCTATATACGCGGGAGGATAGATTCTCATGCCCGCCGCTCCCTGACATACAGGTTCCACTATCACCGCAGCGGTGGAACCGGAATTTTCAGTTACAGCCTTTTCCATCGAGGCGAAGCATGGAGTCCCGCAATCCTCCGGCTTCCTGTTGTATCTGCAGTGAAAGCAATGCGGCGATTCGGCTGTTATTGATTTTCTTACAATATGCTCCACCGATCTATGAAATCTTTCTATGTACCCCAGCCCCGCGCAGCCAAGTGTGTCGCCGTGGTATCCGCCGGACAGGGTTATCATCTTCTTCTTTTCCGGCCTCCCACGGTTCCACCAGTACTGCAGTGATATCCTCATTGCAGCTTCCACCGAGCAGGCTCCGTCCGACGCATAGTAAACTCTTGAAAGATTCCCCGGCGCGATAGCCGCTATCTTTTCGGAAAGCCTGATGACCTCCGTATGTGACATACCGCCGGTAATCGAATGCTGAAGTATTCCTGATTGTTTTCTGATGGCATTTACAATATCCGGGTGGCTGTGTCCGAGATTCACGCACCACCAGGAACTGATCCCATCAAGCATTCGCTGCCCCTCGGTGTCAATCAGGTATACACCTTCAGCCTTTTCAATGACAGGAAACTCTCTCCGTTCAAGAGAATTGATATCGGTATAGGGATGCCAGAAATGGCTTTTATCCTTCCCTCTAAGAATCTCCGTTCTGTTCATGACTGTTCCATGATGATCCGGCTCAACCCCGACATGCTTTCCATGAAAGATGAATTGCTGATTGGTTCTTCCGGGTTCCGCATATGCGGGATCGTAGCGATCCGGGATACGTTACTGAATTCAGCTATGGCCCTGGGATTATCTCCTGTTACTATTGAAACATCTTCTGTAAGGTGATTCACAACTACTGCCGCGATTTGCAATCCTGCGTTCTTCAGAACTGCAAGCGAAAGCAGAGAATGATTTATTGTACCCAGGTCTCCCCTGGCCACAAGAACTACAGGCCAGGCCAGTTCAACCATGAGATCCAGCATTTTCTCGCTGTCATTAAGCGGCACCAGAACTCCTCCAGCACCTTCGGCAACCAGAAAATCGCATTTATCAAATAACTGATCGGTCTTTTCGATGATCGTGTCTACATCAGCATATACACCGTTCATCCTTCCGGCGAGATGAGGCGAACATGCAGGACTGTATCGGAACGGACACATCAAATCCTTCATATCTTCGCCGGGCGAAAGATCCGCGACTTTCAGGCTGAATTCAAGATCAGGAGCCGAGAGTATTCCATCGATCTCAAGGCACCCTGTCTGAACAGGTTTGACAGGAAGAGCGGACACTCCTCCGTCTCGCAATGCCTTCAGAAGCCCGGCGGCAACCAGGGTTTTACCAACACCGGTGCCGGTACCGGTTACGAACACGCCGCGCATGCCTATACCCTCCTTCCAAGAATGTAAAGGATTCTGTAAGTAGATGAGACTTTTCCGAAGCTGTCCACCTGGAAATGCCTGCGGTAGTACTCCGTCATCTTCCTCATGTCTCCGGGTTTCAAAAAGGCCGGGCTCTGATCGATACCGGCTCCAATTCCTCTTATCGCCTTGAGTACTTCTATCGGATGATCGTATGTACATGAAACACTTTCAACTGAACCTGACAGGATATCAAATCCACTGTTCTCAAAACGGGTTATCCATTCCTCTCCCGTATCCAGATCCAGCTGGCGCATTACGCTGCGGGCTCCAAAGGCGCAGCTTTCCACAAGCTCATGCAGCATTCCTTTTACGGGAAT
>JAIOSX010000321.1 GCA_021107345.1 Candidatus Aegiribacteria sp. | reverse complement strand
GACGATCTCATCATTGAAGATTGCTCTCAAGGATGAGTGTCACCATGTCAGAATGACGGCCTTTAAAGCTATAACAAGGATCGTTGAGAGCTGCTCGCAGAGTTGATCTCTGTTGGGAAATGAATAAAACAGAGATCTGTATAGAAAGCAGCTGTCAGATAAATCAGATTTTCCTGTATCTCTATTGATTAATAAAGATGAGTTGTGTGAGAATGAGTAGAACCTTATTATTGAATCCGGAATCTGAACTCTTCCTTCAGCCAAGTAAAAGAAATACCTTACCCAGCCAGCCATGTGCGGTATATGTTCCTCCAGAATCATGTTAAGGGCTGATAGCTTATTGTGATTAACATTGACAACCCATCACTTAGATTAATAGTATTAGTGGAGAAACAATCTGAAAAGAAATGAAGATTCTGTATAATCATTGTTGCTCGACAATCAGGTTCTGAAATGAGAATGGAGATATATAATGGTTAAACGTCCTACAGCTCATACCGCAGCCGCAGGAGAATACTATGTTGCATACGAGCTATCGAAGATGGGTTACTCTGTAGGTCTAACACGTGAAGGATTAAAGGGCATAGATCTTGTTGTCGGAGGTAGTCACAACAGCCCAGCCGTATTGATTCAAGTCAAGACATCCTCATCAGCATGGAGACCCTATAAGAAGGATAAAAAAAGAAACAGATGGGAATGGGATGTCGGATCGAAGTCGAGAAGCATGAAGGGGAAGTACCTTTTCTATGTCTTCGTTGATCTGAGAAAAGACGTAGATCAGCCTGAGGTGTTTATCGTGCCATCGGACGATGTCGCAGAGCAAATGAATTGTGACATGTCAAGGTATATATTTCGCATTCCCGAACATGAAGGAGTTGAGTACAAGGGGAAATGGAATAGAATCGAAGAGATGATCAAGGGGTAACAAGCGGCTGCAGTGGAATTTCCACCAACGTATTGGCTCGCGCCATACTGTAATCCACTGAGCCTTAGTGTTACTGGTGAGATGGGACGAGGGGGAATTGTATTCTACAGAGTGCGAGTCCCCTGGGGGATGATTGGGTGCATTTCAGATCGTCTGGGTGAGGAGCCAATCGCTTGGTAACGGATTCAGCACCCCTCGGAAAATGGGAAACTCTAACCACCATTCATGTAAGACATCTGTATAGTATTGAAGTCATTCTTTTTGATCAGGTTCTTTGCACACCACTCTGAAGGTCAGTATTGCTGCAGATGCCGATATCCATAGGTATCCCTACAGTTGCATGCATTCTGGATGTTCTGGTTAATCCATCGGAACCGGTTACACCTCAAGAAAAGCAAATCGCACTCGAAAGACCACAATTCAAAGGCAAAGTGAATTACCTCGCACGCGAAGCGGCAAACGCAGCACTTGGCTCTGCAGGAGAACGTTTCATCATGAATTATGAACATGCAAGATTGATTTATCTTGGAAAAGAGAATCTTGCTGATCGGGTCGAAAGAATCTCTGAATCCGAAGGAGATCACGCTGGCTATGATATTCTGTCATTTGATGAAACAGGAAAAGACAGATACATAGAAGTTAAAACAACGAAATACGGTAAGCAGATACCTTTCTTCGTATCTTCGAATGAACTGGATTTCTCAAAACAGAACAGCGAGAAGTATCATCTGTACAGATTGTTTCAATTCAGAAAAGAGCCAGAACTGTTTACACTCCAGGGATATCTGGAAAACAACTTCAGACTTGCAGCCACAGCATTCAGAGCTGAGGTGTAGGGTATGAATTAAGAGCACAGTTGATTATGCTTCTGAAAGTTAATTGATTTCTATGAGAGTATCACTGAGATCCTGACGGAAAGAAAGATATGGATGCATTCAAGCTCAGAGACAGGATAATCCAGGAGTATAAGCACTATGTAACCAGTTTCATTCGAATACAGGATCGTAGAATTGCCCGGAAAGTAAACGACACTATCAATCGCGGCCTTCTCTGGCCGGATCCCCTGATTCAGATCAACCCTTTCTTCGAATCGGGAGAATCAATCAATGATTTTGTTCAAAAAGAGATTCTGCATCCATTATGTGAGCAGATCTTTGCGGATAAGCGAAAGCAACCGATTAAACCCCTTCAGCTTTATCGTCATCAGTCCGAGGCAATCAAGGCTGCTGCAACCGGGGCCAATTACGTTCTTACAACAGGAACAGGTTCAGGTAAAAGCCTGGCATACATAATACCCATTGTAAACTATGTGTTGCGAAATCCCGAACAACGGGGAATCAAGGCTATAATCGTGTACCCACTGAATGCACTTGCTAATAGTCAGCTGGGTGAACTTGACAGATTCATCAATACAGGCTTTCCTGACAGGAGAGGACCTGTCCGATTTGCTAGATATACCGGTCAGGAAAATGACGAACAGAAGAATGAAATCATCGCTGATCCCCCCGATATTCTCCTAACCAACTACGTGATGCTTGAGCTCATTATGACGCGCCCCAAAGAGAGAAAACTGATTAATGCGGCATCTGGATTGCAGTTCCTGGTATTGGATGAGCTGCACACCTACAGGGGAAGACAGGGAGCGGATGTAGCGCTTCTTGTCAGACGTGCTCGCGAATACTTTAACGCACCCGATCTTCAGATGGTCGGTACTTCTGCGACTCTTGCAGGACCGGGTTCTCTTGCCTCGCAGAAAAAGGAAGTTGCTTCAGTCGCATCCAGATTATTCGGTTCACCTGTGAAACCCGAGCATGTGATTGGAGAGACGCTCAAGCGAATTACTCCTGAAGTAGATATCGAAGCCGAGGAGTTCAGAAACTCGCTGAAACACGTTATTGAATCCGATATGCCATACCCTTTATCGTTCAATGAATTCATTTCCGATCCTCGTGCAATCTGGCTTGAATCAGTATTTGGAGTGACTCGAAGCGAAGAGGGACACCTTGTAAGAGTGAAACCCCGATCCATCAGAGGAGGAAGTGGAGTTGCTTCTGAACTATCTGCTATTACTGAACTCGGTAAAGATGAATCTTCCAAGATGATTCAGGATGGTCTCAGATCCGGTAATACATGTGAAACATCGCCACATACCGATAAACCACCATTCGCATTCAGGGTTCACCAGTTCATCAGTCCTAGCGAGACCGTTTTTACCACACTCGAGAAGCCTAATGACCGCAAGATTACACTCAGCGG
>JAIOSX010000064.1 GCA_021107345.1 Candidatus Aegiribacteria sp. | reverse complement strand
TGTAACACTTTACAACATGCTGGGTACCGCTCAGGTCAATGTTCTTTCAACCTATGGAACTCCTCTTCAATACGATAATCCTCTTCTCTGTGACGATGACGAACTTGACGGCATACCCTTCAATCCAGGAGAATTTCACAGTGTGGAAAGAAAATCCTCAGACCTTCCGGATGAGGAGTACTGCTGGGCTGTTTCACCCGAGGGCGGAACACCGGGGTCTCCGGCGGTCTTCACCGATACTTCAGATGCAGCAGTCGATTCTCTCATTCTAACCCCTGCCCTGCCCCAACCGGGGCAACCCTTGCAGATAGCATCGGTAGTGTCGAACCGGGGTACAGCTGCAGCCTGCGGGCTTGAAGTGACCATCTTTATTGATTCCAACGCAGATTCACTTCCGCAGCCCGATGAAATATGCTGCATTGAAACAGCTGATTCCCTCTACCCCGGAGAAACCGATACCGTCACAGTAACGGTCAGTACTCCTGAAACGGGGTACTACCTTGCAGCTGCAGGGGTTTATCTTCCAGGAGACATGGTTCCGGAGAACGATGTCCTTCTCAAGAGCTTTCGCTCCGGAGAAGGTGTCCCTCTTGTAGTAACCGAAGTTCTCTGCAATCCCTCCCTGGAAGATTACGACGAGTTAATTGAGATCCACTATCCTGGACCCGGTGTCTTTGACATCTCCGGATGCAGTTTCACCGACGGTGACGCTCTTGATGAGATAGTACCATGGATCAATGAGTACGGTGTTCTCCATGATCCCGACGCAGTTGAATCACCCTATCTTCTTACGGGCTGTTACGCCGTAATCCTTGACCGGGAATATACCGATGGCAGCCAGCCCTACGATTTTCCCCCCGGAACCGTGGCTCTCACCACCGGAAACACTACACTTGGAGACGGACTGTCCCGGAACGATCCCGTCACCCTTTATGCATCGTCAGGTACAGAATCATGCGATGTCATGTCCACATACGGGACACCACTTGATTACGATGATCCACTGATGAGGGATGATGACGGCCTGGATGAAATTCCCTTTGACCCCGGGGAAGACAACAGCGCTCAGCGTAAACAGCTTGAAGAACCGGATTACGAAGATAACTGGTTCGTTTCAGCCGAAGGTCCGTCGCCCGGCAGTCCTCCTCCCTTTTTCTTTGAAGGAGTGAACGCCTGCGGCGCAGGCATGGAATGCATGCCCCCCATGGGTCCTGGAGACGAAACTGTTGATTTACTTGCGGAGTTCACCAATTCCGGAACGGATACTATACATTCCGGGGGGCTGACCGTTCATTTCTACGGTGATGTCGATGAAAGCGGTACACCATCTGCCGGAGAACTGATAGGCAGCTATGTCTGCGGCATACTCGCTCCTGGAGATACGATTTTTACTGACTGCGAGTGGAATTCCTGCAGCGGGAGCATGCTTCTCTTCGCAGTAGCTGTCTGTCAATATGATTCCTTCCCTGCCGATGATTCCACATCTTGTGTTTGGAACGATCCAGGCCCGGTTATTATCAACGAGATTATGTACAGCCCCTCCCCCGGTAACCCCGAATGGGTAGAGATCGTGAACAGGTCTTCAGCCCCGGTTCAGCTCATCGGCTGGACCTTCGAGGATTCCAGGGATCGTTTCGTTTTCTGCAGCGACAGCATTACAATACTGCCGGACAGTTTCGCTGTTCTTGTTTCCGATTCCTCCGCTTTCAGGACGATCTGGTCAGATATTCAATGCCCCCTCCTGCAGCCGGCTGGCTGGCCGATTCTTAACAACACTACGCAACAGGGAGAGGAATGGGCGGAAGGCTTCCGGTTGGAAGGTATATCATATACCTGAACTCCAGAGCTGAAGAAACGGGTGAATATCGCGAAACCTGCAACGTAGTGATTCTTGCCCGCCCGCTTTAACAGTCTTTACAAGAGTTTCGCCCTGAGTTTTTCCAGCATGTCCGCTGTCATGGCATCCAGATCCCAGTCAGGTTCCCAGCCCCATTCATCTCTGGCGGCAGAATCGTCAACTCCTGTGGGCCATGTGTCGGCTATCGCCTGACGGTGATCCGGCTCGTAGTCAACCTCGAAATCCGGGATATGCTTCCTTATGCTTTCGGCGATATCTCCAGCGGTTATAGAAAGTGCTCCGACGTTGAAATCACTGTAGTGAACCAGATCGTTAAAATCGGCTTCAGCAAGATCAAGTGTGGCTTTAATGCAGTCCGGCATATACATCATCGGCAGCATTGTGTCTTTCTTGACAAAGCAGGTATATCTGCCCTCTTTAACGGCTTTGTAGTAAATCTCCACGGCGTAATCGGTAGTTCCCCCTCCCGGAAGCGTTTCCGAGGAGATTATTCCCGGATAGCGCAGCCCTCTGACATCAAGATTGAACTTCCGGACATAGTAATCGCAGAGCAGCTCCGCTGAAACCTTGGTCACCCCGTACATTGTTTTCGGCCGCAGTATCGTCTCCTGGGGCGTGTTTTCCCTTGGTGTCTCGGGGCCGAAAGCAGCTATCGAGCTGGGTATTATCACCCTTGTCAGGTTATTTCTCCTCGCTGCCTCAAGGATGTTCAGTGTTCCATCCATGTTGACCTTCCAGCAAAGCTGGGGGTTTTCCTCACCGGTGGCGGAAAGTATGGCAGCCATGTGGAATATTGAATCTATCCTGTTATCAATTATCGCTTTTTCAACAGCTTCGCCATCTGTGACATCCAGCATGCCCCATGGACCTGCAGCCACAACGGGACTGCTTTCATCAGATCTTATATCCGATGCAATGACGTTGGCTCTGCCATACCGCTTCCGCAGTTCAGCGGTCAATTCGGAACCAATCTGTCCGAGAGCACCTGTAACCAGAATTCTGTTAATTTTCCGTGTCATGCCATACCTTTCGGAGAAACTCTGATCTTGAATATTTACAGCTTGGATATTATCAAAAGAGAATCTATTCTGCAAGGGTTCCGAACAGCACAATTTCGTTAATGATTGTGCCAACGGTGATCTTATCAAGTAATTCAGTATTTTGAACTTCGCCGAAGGCTGTATACCTTCCGTCCAGTCTTCCGTGATCATCAAGCATTACGAAGAACTGGCTTCCTGCGGTATTGAGCCCGGCGTCCGCCATACCCAGTACTCCCCTGCCGAAATGCATTACGCTTCTTTCATTTGGGAGATTGTAACCCGGCCCACCTGTTCCCATTCCCTCGGGGCAGCCTGCCTGGGCCACGAAACCCGGAATCACCCTGTGAAACTTGATTCCATCATAATATCCGCTCTCAGCAAGGTGTAAAAAGTTGCTGCAGGCTACCGGAGCTGTATCACCCCACAAGTCTATCCAAAGATCCCCGGCATCCGTTCTGATTATTACCGTGTCAGGTGTCGCTATTTCGATATTGAAAGGAAGAAGGTATTGGGTCCAACCGGAATCCACAATACTCTCCTCTTCAGAATTGTCTTCAAGACGGCTCAGCAGTATTTCTGCGTATTCATCGATCATGACAGTGTCTGAGTAACTCAAGCGCCGTAACAGGATATCCTGCAGAACGGTTTCAGCATGAACGTAATCGGAAACATCCACAAGATGCCATGCCCATGGCTTCCGTATGAGAGTCCACCGGCAGTGAGTCGTTGAGCCAGGCCGTCTGTGCGGCGGCTCTTCGTCCCGGCTCCAGGTTGGTCATGAGTTCCTTAAGAAGAAGGGTATCGGCAGCACCAAGCTCTTCTGCTGCTTTATTTCCCACGGGGCCTTCCATCACAGCTATTACCCTGATTGCTGCAGCACCATCGGGATATCCAGCATCTCTTCTCGCCAACGCTGCTGCAAGGGCAACGTATGGAATGGAATCATCCAGAACCGGTTCCAGCAGAACTGGATCGCATACTGTTACTGCATTGTATCTTACAGCCCACAGCGGATCGGATAACATTTCTGCGGCTTCATCCTGTGGACTGCATGCGGCTATGTTAACTCTTTCAAGGGGTGTTTCATTAGCGTTAACAGAAAATGCGTACTCTCTGCCAAGCTCGCTGCAATACCTCGCAGCAGCCCTCAGGCTTGCATCTTCCAGTTCCTCGATGTGGATATCACCTGTTATATCTATCCCTAGTTTCCCCAGAACTTCCAGGGACAACGCCTTCGTATCCACTGGAAGATCACTCCAGGAGCCGGTAATTATTCCAACAATTCTCTCCTGCTCTTCAGGTTCTCCTCCACCGGCTATGATATGCTGGGTTCTTCTGAGAAACGCGTTCAGTAGCTGCGGATTACCAACAACTGATTCCAGATCCGGTATGACGTAAGCATCTCCATACTCTACAAGCACCGGTGTTATCTCTGTTCTGAAGGGAACATCCATAAGAGAGGCTGCCCATGCGATCACGGCTGCGTCCGAAGGATATTGCTCAAGGAGCGATACAGACAGTGCACCTGCATCAAGCCACTCCGGGCTCCATCCGCTTCTGGCCATAAAAATCAGAACTTCTAAAGGTTCCTCGGCAAGTGCTTCTGAGAATACAGCAGAATCGGGAGGTGCGGGAATAGTGTACCATGAACTGAGACTCAGAAGAATGCTGTTCATAAGCAATAGAAATGTCATGTATCCATATCCTCCTCAGGGGAATCATCTTCTTCGACGCCTTCATTGCTGCTGCAGGAATCAACGTATTCCATGATGAGTTTTTCAGCTCTATCATGGTTTTCCTGCATTACCATAACGTAACCCCAGACAGGATTCCAGCTCTTGGCAATCCCATCGTACATGGGTATCTGCCTGTTTCTTATTGCCGCATCTATCCCCTGATTTTCAAGAAATGCCTGTATAGTAATAGCTTCCAGCTCATTCTTGGCTTCTAGAACCGATATCAGTTTATCCTCAGCTTTGCTGTTCTCATTCATCTCTCACCTCCATAAGAACAATAATGAAATCCTCCCTGATGCGCACTTGACTTTTAAACTTAACTGTTAAGAATAGATGGTAGAGTTAGGAACATGATCTGGTTAGCACCAGCGGAGGGAGAATGAAAGAACAGGCATGAAAACCGTAATTGAAGCAGCAAAGAAAGGGAAAGCCCTTGAAATCGTCAACAGGACGTCTGAAATTGAGGGAGTTCATGTTAACAGGTTGATAGAAGGCCTGGCCGACGGAACAATAGTAATACCCGCCAACAATACCCATGATGTCCGCAAGCCCATAGCCATTGGCAATGGCATGACAATCAAGATCAACGCGAACATTGGAAGTTCTGAGGATGTTGAATCCACGGAAATCGAACTTGAGAAACTGAAAGTCGCTGTCGCCTATGGAGCTCACACGGTAATGGACCTTTCAACTGGTTCGCAATGGAAATCAATACTTGTCAGAATCATGGAAAGAAGCCCTGTGCCCATAGGTACAGTCCCTCTCTACCAGGTATTCGGCAAGGCTTTGAGAGAAGGAAATGATGTAAGTGACGTCTCAGAGGAGGAGATATTTGCAGCTGTTGAGGATCATTGCAGAATGGGCGTAGATTATCTGACACTTCACTGCGGCGTACAGAGAGAGCTCTTCAACTTCTCAAGGCTCAGGGAAGAAAGCTTGGAATAGTCTCAAGGGGTGGTTCTCTTCTGGCGGAATGGATGGAAAAGAGAGGGAAGGAAAACCCACTATACGAACATTTTGACCGGCTTATTGATATCCTTCATAAATACGATGTCACCTTCTCTCTTGGTGACGGCCTGAGACCGGGATGTCTTGCGGACGCTTCTGATCAGGCACAGATCGAGGAACTGATATCCCTTGGCGAATTGCAGAAACGTTCCCATGATGCAGGAGTCCAGGTAATGATAGAAGGCCCCGGACACGTTCAACTGGATAAAATTGCGGAGAATATCAGAATGCAGAAGAGCCTCTGCAACAATGCCCCATTCTATGTTCTTGGCCCAATTGTCACGGATATCGCTCCGGGATATGATCACATAACCTCCGCTATAGGTGGTGCGCTGGCAGGGTGGTACGGTGCAGATTTCCTGTGTTATGTGACCCCCGCAGAGCATCTGAGGCTTCCGGATGTCAACGATGTGAAAACAGGAGTGATCTCAGCAAGGATAGCGGCCCATGCTGCTGATATCGCGAGAGGTATTGACGGGGCGATGGAACCTGACAACCTCATGGCGGAAGCCAGAAATAATTTCGACTGGGAGACACAGTACAAGCTTGCAATGGATCCCCTTACCGCGAGGAGAGAAAGGAATGAAGCCCTTCCCTCCGATGATGATGTATGTTCCATGTGCGGCCATCTTTGTGCTCTTAAAACAAACAGAAGAGCTTTTGATAAGAATAGGAAGAAGCCGAAAGAATGAGAAATCTAATAAGTGTCCTTGTGTTCATTTTGATTATCTCGGTACTCAATCTGTCAGGATGCGGCGGAGGGGATACCTTTTCAAGCAGATATCCTGATATTGTACTTGTTCTTATTGATACTATAAGATCTGACCATCTGTCTATAAATGGTTACTACAGAGAGACAACCCCTGTGCTGGACAGTCTTGCTTCCAGCGGAATCATCTGGACACGTGTTCAGGGACAGAGCGGCTGGACTCTTCCCGCAATGACAACTATCATGACAGGTCTTTCCCAGCGTGCCCACGGAGCCGGGTATTACAATGGTGCCTTCTATGGCATTGACCCAACGCTTCCCACCATTCCCCTGATGATAAAGCGCGGAGCGGGATACCAGACCGCTGCATTTTATAACGTGATTTTCATGAACGAGGACTTCGGCTTCCATCAGGGCTTTGATCATTTCGACTGTCAGGGATTTACAGGTAAAGCAAGCCTTCGGAACGCCGAAGGAACGGTTAACGATTACCTTGAATGGTACGATGAATATAGAGACACTACAAAACCTCTCTTCACGGCTATTCACTTCTTCGACCCGCATCTTCCATACAATCCTCCACCCCCATGGGATACACTTTACTCTGACCCCAAGGCTGATACGCTCTTCAATAAGTTCTGGGGAGGTATGGACGATGTACTGGATATAAACAATGGCTTAATCGAAATGGACTCTACCCAGCTTGAAATTATTGTGGGCCTTTACGACGGCGAACTCGCTTTCACGGACAACCAGATAGGCCGCCTGATATCTGAACTGGAGACCAGAGGCACACTTGAGAACACCGTATTCATTGTAATCGGCGATCACGGAGAGGAATTCCTTGAGCATGACGGCATGGGGCACGGACATACTCTCTATCAGGAATTACTCGATGTACCTCTTATTATCTCCGGACGCGATATACCAGTCAGTGTAAACAATGAGGTGGTTGCCCAGGTGGACATTCTGCCCACGATACTTGGCTTAGTGAGTATGGATATACCGATTTGGACAGATGGAAGGGATATACTCAATATTGATTCAACCCTGACTATAAGGTACATACCCTCAAGCAATCTCATGTGGGCAACTCCGGATATGGCAGCTGTAAGGCTTGAGAACAAGGTAGTAATAGGAAACCCTCAGGAACTGACTCCTGTCCTGTATGACCTGAGGAATGATCCCTGTGAACTCACTCCTCTGGTTCCCAACAGAGAAATAGTGGATCAGCTCTACTACTACTGGTCACTTCCTCCAAAGGGGCATCCTGAGATTGTTCCCTTTTTGCAGAGTATGGAAAGAACACTGCATGATCTCGGATATATCAGGTAGTTGTGATACTATTGCTTATCTTTCCTGAAAATACTATTTATGTACCTGCGAGGAGATATGCTGAAACAATCCTGGCCGATAATATCAGGTTCCCAGTTGATAACAGATGAAAGGGGATGAATCCTGAAACACATGATGATTCCTGCTTCATGGAAAAGTGCTGTAGCCATGAAAAAGACTATTGAAAACAGCGAAAAAAAGAACTGGAACGTAGTCGCGCTTGGAGAGGTCTCCGGTGGGAATATGCTGATCCTCGCCAATGACGGTCATGAATACGAACATGAAATTATCCAGATATTCTGGAGTCTAAAGGGTAAAATTTCCGATATCATCGCTGAAAAACAGGAAGATGGATGGATAGTGGCCACACTCGGTGCATGCCTTGGCAGTACCATTCTTGTAATCAAGCGAAGAGTCGATGAAGTACCGGAAGAGAAATCAGATAACGGGAGCTGACTCCTGCACTGATTTTGTAAGTTTCAGAGGTACATACAGAAGTCCCATCAATACCCCGGCTGAGGCTATGGTTATTCCCACACCAGCCAGATCGGCTATATATCCGCACACCGGCGCCAGAATCGTCATAACAAGCGTTTTTATGAGCGATTCGACGGAAAGCCCCGAAGCCATAACCCTGCCAGGAACCTTATCGCTTATATAGGTAACACACAGAGGTCTCCTGAGGTTCTGAAGCGTGAATAGAACAAGGTATGCACCTATTGTAACAACGTATACTGACAGGCCATAAAAAACACCTGCGATTATAAGCATACTGAAACCGACAATCCACGTGATATTTATGGACTGAACAACACCCCTTATCCGCCTGCTGAATTTCCCTGAGTATCTTGATGCTGTACTTGCTGCAAGAAAGAGAACAAAATAGACAAGACCGATCAGGATTGCAGTTCTCCTGTCAAGGCTTAGCGCTGTTAATACCGGCAGTCCAATAGCCATGGTTTTGAGGACCGGTTGAAGATATTCCTTGAGAACCTTGAAAAATCCATCAAAAAATGCGGAGTTCATAATACTGAGGCGAGCATCCTGATTCCTGAAAATTGATAAGAAGTGCTTAAAAGTGTCCTTAATACCAGGCCTGTTTAAACCTTTGTCAACATCAGTTCCATTAAGAGCCGATGGGTACGTGGCCAGGTTGATCATGTTTATTGCACACGGAAACGCTGCAGCGAAGAATACGTATCTTAAACTTCCGGATATGAACACCAGAGTTGCTGCAATCAAAGCGTTTAGAGCCGATCCCAGCTTGGATGCGGCCCTTGTGGCCCCATAATAATCGGGCTTCCATTCCTCCTGCCCGGTAAGCCTGAGGTATTCAAGAATCATAGCCTTGTGGGTACCCGTTCTGAAAGCTTCGCCGCATGCGAACAGCACCATGGCGCCAGCTGCGGCTTCGTAGGACGGAAAAAAGAAGAAAACCAGGAAACACACTATGTATGCGGCCATGGAAAAGATCATCGATATCTTTCTTCCACCTATATCCGCTACTAAACCAGTGGGAACTTCAAGTAATACCGTGCATATCTCTCTTATAGCGTAAAGTATGCCAATATCAAGAAATGAGAATCCTATCTCCCTGAAGTAGAGAATTATGAATGGTTCAAAGAAGCGCAGATTCTTGAGAAACCCGTAAGCCGAGAACCGGTAAAACTGTCTGTCCCTGATAAAGTTCAATACTCTATCCCTTTACCAGCTGAAACCAGTTCCCGAAAACAGGTCTGGTTCAGATATATCGGATTCCTGGTCAAGCTCGTCAGGAATGAGATCTTCAGCTTTGCCAGCGAGCAGTTTCCAGGTTCCGCTCGATATCCACTGCGCTTCAGGATTGCTTCTAAGGCATTCTTTCAACTCATAAGTCCGAACTGTTAACAGTACAATCTTAATACCGGATAGGAGTTCTATTCTTTCGATTTCCCTGCGGAATGGCTCAGAGTCAGCATGGAATGACACAAGAAGCTTCATGTATAGCGATTCATTATCCTTTTCCACAGATGAGAGTACAGCGGTTTGAATGGATGCCCCGTAATCCCTTACTGCCATGGATACCATGTCCTCATAATCCACAAGCTTACCAAGCAGTCCCTGCATCTCACAAGTAACAGGACAGTCTTCAGAAAGACTGAAAAGAACCTTTATACCCGATTTTTTTCTGGTGATGATCCCTGACTCAACAAGATTGGCCAGCTCCCTCTGAACCCCTCCCCTTCCTGTTCGGAGAGTATCCACCAGTTCAAGAAGGAAGTACGATCTTCCCGGATTCAGGAAGAAAAGGTAAAGAAGATGCCGCCTTATTTTGCCGAACAATGACTCGTCAATAGATTTTGTACTCATAAAGGGTATCTGTTGATACAGTATACCCTGTGTCAAGTGGGACAGAAGGTTAACTCACAGCACTCCAAGTATTTTGCCTACATCTTTGAACACTTCAACACAGGTATCCACCTGTTGTGTTGTATGGGCTGCCGAGATCTGAATCCTTATCCTTGACTGCCCGCAGGGAACTACAGGATAGAAGAACCCTATGGCATAAATGCCCTTCTTGAGGAGTTCATCGGCAAATTTCTGAACCAGTGCCGCATCGTCCGGCAGATGACCAAAAAGTACAGGTACGATAGGATGGTCACCCTTGATGATCATGAATCCTGCTTAAGTCATTTTTTTTCTGAAGCATCTCTGATTATCTCTGAGCCTGTCCCTTTCTTTGCTTGATTTCTCTATCAGGTCAATAACCGCCAGAGTAGTCCCCGTAACTACCGGAGCCAGTGTATTCGAAAACAGGTATGGCCTTGATCGCTGTCTGAGCATCTCGATTACATCCGCAGGCCCTGTGGTGAACCCTCCTGAAGCTCCACCCAGGGCTTTTCCGAAGGTTGATGTTACAATATCCACCCTCTCGGATACTCCGTGATATTCAGGGGTTCCCCTGCCATTCTCTCCAACAAAACCCGTTGCATGTGAGTCATCAACGATAAGCAGCGCCCCGTATTTCTCTGCAAGATCGCAAATACCGGGTAGTGGGGCAATTTCCCCGTCCATTGAGAAAACACCATCTGTAACGATAGCCTTGGTTCGTGCGCTGCGAGCATGGATAAGAACGGCTTCAAGATCTTCCAGATCTGCATGACTGTATCGATACCTTTTTGCCTTGCATAGTCTTATACCGTCGATGATAGAAGCATGATTCAACTGGTCAGAAATAATGGCATCAGCATCGCTCAGCAGAGGTTCAAAAAGCCCCCCATTGGCATCAAAGCAGCTGGAATAAAGTATTGTGTCTTCCTTGAGAAGGAAATCAGATATCTTCCTCTCAAGCTCCTTGTGAATATCCTGTGTACCGCATATGAAGCGGACGGATGAGAGGCCGAAACCTCTTGCTTCGAGTATCTTGCAGGCCTTTTCAACCAGCCTTTGATCACCTGAAAGCCCGAGGTAGTTGTTTGCGCAGAAATTGAGAACTTCCCCCGAATACTCAACAGCGACTTGTGTTCCCTGCCTGGATGTAATGACCCTTTCCCTCTTGAGCATACCGCTCTTCCCGGTCTTTTCAAGTTTAAACCTCAATATGTCCCTAAAATTATCAGTATACATCATCACCTTTCAACATCTCTGACACATCAATGGAAATGGAAGTTGAAACATACTAAATAAGCAGTATATCTGGTACTTATCCCTGAAGGATTTCGCTCTGCACTCTGCCTGAGGGGTTGAAGAATATTCCCTCCATTTCAAGGAGGTCACGTTTCATGGCAGGACCTCCCTGGAAACCACCAATTCTGCCATCCGACCTGACAGCCCTGTGACATGGAATAACCAGCGGAAATGGGTTTGAGGCCAGTGCGTTGCCGACAGCCCTTGCAGTACCGGGTTTACCTATCCTGTCGGCAAGCCAGCCGTAGCTGCGAACCTCTCCCCTGGAGATATTTCTCTCTTCCATAAGTACTTTGCGCTGAAAAACCGAGCAAACACTGAAATCGAGGATACGGATATTGAACTTCGGTATTCCTCCGGAGAGCATGACGTCGATTTCATCGGCAATACGCCTTATGTGATGGTTCAAACCTGGCGAAATCCCGGGAAAAGCAGTTGAAGCAAGGGCTGATGCGGATCCTTTTTCACTGCTGAGGAAGATCCTTCTTACAATGGAACTGGTACCCGTATCAATCCATATAATGGAGACCTCGCCAAACCGTGTCAGTAAACTGAAAAATAATAGGGACGGTAATTGGGGACGGAGGTAATTAGAAAATCTAATTACCTCCGTCCCCAATTTGTCTCCGTCCCCATTCATCAACCTGACCAATCGTTTGCCAGGACGGCCTTGATGTCATCACGAAGCTGTCCCATTCGGATGTCCCGCCATAATCTTTTCCATATGTATGAAGGTCTGAAATAGAATTTTCTGTGAAAGAGCGAGTAGTAGTGCTGGATGGTTTTCCAGTCCAGATTCTCGTGCCTCCATACCTCCGATGTGGAATGAAAGTTGTATATGCGCCAGTCCTCTGAGAGTATCCTTCCGTCCATCTTTATCTGCCGGTAAAGCGCGGAAGAGGGAAATGGTAAGGTCATTGATGCCTTTGCATATGTCAGTGGAAGGCTTTGCGCAAAACGGATACTCCGATTCATTGTCTCTTCAGTGTCTCCGGGCAGTCCCATCATAAAAAAGCCTACCGTTTCAAGACCGGCATAGTGAGCCATGGAAACCGCTTCCCTGATCTTCTCCAGGGACTGTTTCTTGTTTACGCCGCTGATTATTTCAGGTACGCCGCTCTCGATACCGAAAGAGATCTGATAACAGCCTGCTTCCCTGGCCAGCCGGAAGAATTCACTGTCAACATCCGCTACATTAACCCCCGTGGGAAGAGCCCAGGGGGCCGGGAATTTCTCCTCTATGAGCAATCTGCAGGTGTCCTTAGCCCGTTCAATATCAGCGGTAAAATTGTCGTCCTTGATATGAATGTCCTTGAAGCCCAGCTTAAGCATCCTGAACATTTCGTCGACGACCCTCCTGGAGGACTTTGATCTGATCCTGTGACCGAATATTCTCTGGCTGCAAAACGTGCAGTAATGATTGCAGCCCCTGTTCGTTTCCATGTACCCGACTGGATTATCTCTGCTGGCAATGTGCGGTGAATTGTATCGCGAAAGATCGTAAAGCTCCCATGCTGGCAGTGGAAGGTCGTCCAGATCAGCAATAAGCTCTCTCTCAGGTGTTACCGTGAACTCATCACCCCTTCCGAAGGCAATGCCTCTGATGCTCTGCGGATCTGTACCGGCGCATATATCCGCCAGTGTTCTTTCACCTTCACCAAGTACCACAAGATCAAAGTTACCGATTGAAAGGGATTCCTGCGGAAGTGTAGAGGCATGTATCCCCCCTGCGATGATTGTGGATTCAGGCAGGATCTCATGAGCCATACCCGCAAGCTCTGCTGCTTCATGAAATAGAGGAGTAGTAAAGGTTATGCCGATATACTCAGACCGGAAACTTTCAAGGATTCCCCTGTAGGCGTTTAAGGGATTTTCCTCTACCATAAGATCTGCGATCCTGACCTGGTGCCCCTCCTTCAGAAGCTCCCCCGCAAGGGTAGCGAGCGTAATGAAAGGAGCGCTGGTTATAGCTACTCTTATTTTACTTTTCTCGTAAACACCCACAGCCGAAGGCGGGTTCACAAGCAACACTCTGCTCAACCTTTTCCTCCACTCACTCGCACAAAAAAAGAAATCAAACCCTCCTGGCCTTAATAAGGGTTCTTTTCAGGTTTCCCGGGCCCAGAACCGTCTTGAATGTCTGCAGTATTCTTGTGGGATGAAGATAGAACCTAAAGAAAGCCCTCTTTTTCATTCTCTCTATCTTACCGGGCTTGAAACCCTCAAGTTCGTACACCGATTTGTGAAAACAGTCGAAATCCTCGTAATCCTTAGTTATGAATTCTTTTGTTCTTTCCCAGAGTTCGGTATGGGGAAATGGAGTCGTTATATCGAACAGGGCATCATCAAAGGGTTCCCGCGAGGCAAAACGAATTGTCTTCTTCATTTCCTCAAGTGTTTCACCGGGAGCCCCCAGCATGAAGTAACCCTGAACGTAAATGCCTCTCTCCTTTGCCATGCGGAGGGCTCTTCTTACTCCATTAATTGTAATCCCCTTCTCATAGATATCATCCAGAACTCTCTGGGAGGCAGACTCCACACCCATGTTTATTTTGGACAATCCGGCTTTTATCATGATATCGAGAAGATCTTCTGTCAGGAGGTCTGCTCTGACGTTACAGCACCATCGAAGTCCCAGTTTTTTATCGTTCATCAGCTCGCATATGCTTCTAACCCATTTTGCATCGACTATGAAAGTGGAATCCTCGAACATGAAAGCGTTAATACCGTATTTCTCTACAAGCGATTCCAGTTCTTCCACTATCGATTCAGGGGAACGTTTGCGAGTTCTCTTTCCGAATATCTTACTAAGTGTCGGCTGACAGAAAGTACACTTGAAGGGGCACCCCCTGGTAGCCATTATCGATGTTCCCCTGAGACGAGGATCAACTCTGTCCATTGAGTACCATGAAGCAAAGTATTTCTCCATATCGAATACTGACCTGTCGGGAAGCGGGAGTGTGTCCAGATCTTCTGTAAGCATCAAACCGGGGACGCTGAGAATTTCCCCTTCCTTAATCATTGTCATTCCTGGGATACTGGAGGGTTCCATGCCATTCAGAAGAGCTGACCAGGCTTTTTCAGCCTCGCCCGAGTAAACCAGATCTGCTCCGGTTCTCCTGATCGTATCAACAGGAAGAACTGTTGCGTGGGGTCCCCCTGCAATGATCAATACCCTCGGCAGCACTTCGCGCGAAATGGAGGCAGTTCTGCATGCGTCCGCAAGTTGAGGAGTCATGATTGAGATTCCAACGGTATCCGGCCCGAATCTAATCAGCTCCTCCTTCAGATCCTCAAAAGGGTGACTCCGGAAAGACATATCGAACACTTCGATCCGGCGGTTCAGATTTCTTGCGATCGCAACCAGCATTCCAAGTCCAAGGGGCGGCTGTCCAGATGGATAACGCGTTTCCGGAAAAACAAGAAGTATTCTCTGTAAATAATCCTTCATGGATAAAAAAGCCTTTCAAATGTACTGCGAATGGCATACTGAGTATAAGAAGAAAAGGTTAATCGTTTATATAACCCAGATCCCTGAGGACATCCACTGTCTCCTGATCAGGCAGTGCTAATTCAGGGAATCAACGGACACAGCAGCCCTTCCATACCCATTTTTATGGCATGAATAGTAATCAAATCCATTATCAAATCCGTAATTTTCCCCGAGCAGACAGACATTTGCGATCCCACAGGTACTGAAACCGGCTTCGCTGTCACTATCCGAGCATGACAGCAGAAATATTGCTATTAGCAACACCAGGAATGCAGATCTCCAAAACACGATTCTCATAAACATCTCTCAATAATCAAAATCTATCTCTTCAAAAACAGAAGACGGACTGTTTCTTTCCTGACAGGAGTGGATGATATGGAAGAAGACTGTGTGAAGTCAAGCTTGGGAATGCTGATGAAATATGGATTACGCGATTTCCAGCTGATACTTCATCGATCCGAAGTAAAAACAATCCCATCTGGAGGAAATGGCATGTCGTTACTGCGGCAGAGGTCAATGAATTCGGTGATCTCACGTCTGGTCATGATGCTGTTCCTTATGGAATAGGATTGAATGCTCTGGAGTTTTTTCGCCAGTTTTTCGGACCCCTCTCTGAGGGCTGCAATCATATCTTCTTTTCTGTCAAGGTATTGCAGAGCTGTATTCAATGCTGAATAGTACAATGCAATATCAACTTCCGTATGATCGGCTGAGGAATTAATAATCTGTCGTAATAATACCTCTGCACATTCATACGATTCCCTGTCCGAATCCGGATGGTGAAGCTGAACAAGACCCTTCATGTATAGTATAAAAAGATCAATTGTTGGATTCATTGCATCATCATCAGAGATGAGATCCAGTATCTTTCTCGCTTTATCAAACTCACCCATCTGGACATGGATCTGAGCTATCATGAGATCACAGGATGCCTTCATCTGGTCGATTCGCAACTTCTCGAATATTTCAAGTGCACCCTCAAAGTAGAATCTTGATTTCTCCAGCTCCCCGTCAAGCCAATGAAGTTTTCCAAGACCGAACCTTCCGTATCCAAGACCGATTTCATTCTTGATGATATCGTTCAGTTCCATGTACTTGTCGTAATACTCCCTGGCCTGGTCAAGCATGTTTATCTCCTGGTAGTATTCAGCGATATTGTAGTACCCTATGGCAAGACCAAGCTTGTCATCAAGTTTCAAATTTATACGGATTGACTCCTCCATTGTGCGAAGGCTGGTAACATAATCACCATGATAGGCATAGATGGCATGCATGTTATTCAATACTGTACCCTGACCGTACAGGTCGTCGCTTCTTATGTAGATTTCCAGGGCTTTTTCATAGAGCTCCAGAGCATCATCCTCGGAATCCAGCTCCGATATGACGTCAGCTCTTCTAGTGTAATACTGGGCCATGATATCATCGTGTATCCCGGTATTTTGTTCTTTCATGGCTTC
>JAIOSX010000368.1 GCA_021107345.1 Candidatus Aegiribacteria sp. | reverse complement strand
GGTGGTCTGACAACGCCAAGAGAACCGGCTGTTCTATCAGGGGGCGATGGCTTTGCGGTTCTTGACGGAACAGGAAGGGTAATCCTCAGGGACGTTGAAGGAGATGTTACGGCTGAGTTTCTAAGAGGTGCTGAGCTTTCAGTCAGGTACGCCTCAGCTCTCAACCCGATGTTCATATATCTGAAGGAGAATAGTCCTTCCTGCGGCATCAGATGCGGGATGAATATGCCTGGAGTTGCCGCGGCAGCTCTCATAAGATCAGGTTTCAGGGTGGAGGCGGCGGATTGAAATCGGAGATACTGCTCTGGGAGCGGTACGGCCCTTTGTTCTCACTTGAGGAGAGAGATGTTTATCCAGCTGACATGAAAGAGATTCAGTTCTATCTTGACCTTCGGAATGAACACCCCGGGAAATGCATGGAATTGGGTGCGGGTGACGGCAGGCTGACAGAGTTTCTTCCTGACGGTTCGCTGGTTGTTGCTCTTGAACCCTCCGCTTCTATGCTCGGTTCCTGGTCTAATGAGCTGCAGAGAGGGATCTCCCGCGTACGGGGTATTGGGCAGCAGCTCCCTTTAAGAGATTCATCCCTGGATCTGGTTCTGTTCCCGTACAACGGAATCCACTGTATTCTTGAGCGAAATGAAAGACAATTGGCGCTTCAGGAGATAGCTGCAGTACTGAAGCCGGGAGGAAAATTCTTTGCTGAAGCATGTCCGGGCTTCCATATGCGCGCAGAAGAAACAGAAAAAGAGAGGTACGATTACAACCGGAATGGTACTTCGCTGAAGTTGATAGAATCGGTAAGCCATGATTCTTCAAGAGGTATGATAGTTTTCGACATGGAGTACTCAGGTTCTGCCGTAGAACAAGGCAGGATTGATATAAGGCTTGAGCTGGCTCTCATATCGGCGGGAGAACTGCTTTATGATATCAGGAATGAGGGTATGAGAGTTATTACTGTCTGGGGTGATTATGACCTTTCTCCCTGGGATGTGGATTATTCACCAAGACTTCTTGTGCTGGCCGAGAGGAATGAAAGATGACTATTTTGATCAGAATGCTGGTTATCGGTTTGATTTCCATTGGAATGTCCGATATCAGGGAACCCTCTCCATCCCCTGACGGCAGGACAGCAGTATTCTGTTTCAGAGGAGATATCTGGGAAGCTCCCCTGTCGGGTGGTATCATGAGATCCCTGGTGCCCGGAGAAAGTACGGAGACATCGCCCTGCTATTCTCCCGATGGACGTTTCATAGCGTTTACCAGCAACAGAACAGGTGGCGGAGACGTGTACGTCATGGACAGTTCAGGCGGTATTTCAACCCGCCTTACCTATCATGCGGATCTGGACAGGGTACTCTGCTGGAATACTACTTCAAGCAGCGTCTATTTTCAGTCATCAAGAGAGGGAGGGAACTCGTGGGTTTACTCGGTGCCCCTGACCGGCGGAACTCCATCTCCTGTTGCCAGAGTTGAAACCGAGAATATCTGCCTGTTGCCGGACGGCTTGGCAATAGAGAGAGGGTTTACCAAATGGTGGCGGAAACATTACAGCGGTTCCGCCTCAAGAAATATCTGGACAGGTTCCGGAACCGACTGGGAGCTGCTGGATACTTCTGAACTTGATTCTCAGTGGCCCATGTATTCATCGCTGATTGATGAAATTCTCTTTGTCAGAGAGGATTCGGAAGGTCATGCTGCAATATGGAGCATACAGGCGGGGAGAGATCCTCTGCAGAGAACATTCCTTACCGATGGTGACATAACATTCCCGGCTATCAGCTCTACGGGCGGAACCGTTGCGTTTGAATTCAACGGAGGGCTGTACTGTTTGAACATTTCTGACTGGTCCATATCCGAAGTTCCACTGATTCCCGGATCGGATTTTCCGTTTCCCCTTGAGTACGGAGAGCTGGTTGGTTTCTCCACCGATTGTTTTGACATAGATTCGTCGGGTACACAGATAGCTCTGGTGGGAACCGGCGATCTTTTCGTGGGAACTCTTGAGGACGACAATATAGAAAACATAGTGCAGATCTATGCAGGTGCCTGGAGAGCCAGAGATCCTGTCTGGAGCCCTGATGGCAAAACCCTTGTGTTCAGCCTCGAACATGACGGTTCCGTTCAGCTGGCCAGAAGTTTTTCCGAGCATCAGGATTCCCTGCTGGCCAATTCCACCTTTCCGGAAATTGAAATACTTTCTACCGGTTCTGATGTGGCATTCAAACCGGAATGGGCACCTGACGGAGAACGTATATCCTATCTTGATAGGGACAGAAGGCTGCATGTGTTCAATGTTATAACCGGGCACGATATCAGAGTCTGTGATACTCCGGAAATCGTTCACCATTCCTGGTCCCCCGACAGCAGATGGCTTGCTTTCAGTGTTCCGGTTCTGGCGAACAGGGAGGAGATCTTCATCGTACCCTCTGATGGCGGTGAACCACGCAATATAAGCAGGCATCCCAATGATGACTTTCAACCCCTGTGGCCGGATGACGGCCGGAGAATCCTGTACGCGAGCCGAACGGATGACGGCGATTATTCCATTAAACAGGTCTGGTTTTCGAGGGAGACCTGGGACGGCGATAATGACGTGCGCGAGGAACTCCTGGATCAGCCTTTAGCAACGGTTGATATAGAATGGGAAGGCCTGCAGCGCAGGACTGAAACGCTTTGCACGGTGGAAGGTTACTACGATTTCTATGGAGCTTCTCCGGACGGCAGGGCAATTGCCCTGCCCGGATGGGATGACAAGGGTAGAATGGATCTCTGGACCGTTGACTGGAAGGGCGAATCTCTCCAGAGAGTAACCTATTCAGGGGAATATCCCGAGGAAATCCTGGTTAACAATGAAGGCTCTATCTATTACGTATCCATCAGCGGTTCCGTGCGGAAGGCTTCTGTCAGCTGCGGTATAACCGGTTCACTTGGATGGTACATGCCTGTATGGCGTTCCATAACGGAGATTCAGGCTCAGAAGTTCGATGAGGCATGGAGGCTCCTGAGAGATAATTTCTACGACCCGGATATGCATGAAGTGAACTGGGATTCAGTGCGGACAATGTACCGCTCCAGAGCTGTTTCCAGTGTTATCAATGAAGATTTTAATGATGTCGTGAGTAGAATGCTCGGAGAGCTGTCCGCCTCGCATCTTCGAATAGACGGACCATGGCGTTTTGATTCCACTCCCGCTTCGGGCTCTATCGGCATCATACCTGATTACAGCTGGGCGGGTCCGGGCATTCTTGTGGACAGTGTTATTCCCTTTTCCCCTGCGGACCTTGAGGATACACGTTTATATCCTGGTGATATCATTCTTTCAGTTCACGGCATGGATGTTGGACCTGAGGATAACCTCTACAGAGCGCTCCTTCAGAGAAGGAACCGCATAACAAGATTCAGAGTCAGGCGCTCCGGTGAGAATATGGATATAGACATTGAGCCCGTATCCATCTGGGCCATCCAGAGGCTCGTCTATGATGAATGGGTCGAAGGGAATAGGAGGGAAGTTGCAAGACTTACCGGAGGGAGAATCGGGTATCTTCACATACCGTCCATGAGCGACAAGAGCGTGGAGAATTTCCTGATCGACCTTTTTGCAGAGGGTCTTGGAAGTGACGGTATGATTATCGATATCCGTAACAACAAAGGCGGAAGTATCCATGATGAGATAATCAGCGAACTGGGACGTCCGATATACATGTTCTCAACAGACAGGTATGGGAATGTTACCTTTGAACCCCTTGGAGTCTGGCAGAAACCACTTGTACTGCTCATTAACGAAAGGTGCTGTTCCGACGCAGAGATATTCCCCGAAGGATGGAAACAGCTCGGTCTTGGCCCTGTCGTGGGTGAGACTACCTTCGGTGCGGTGATAGGAACATCCGATGTGACACTGGTGGACGGTACCGGTTTCAGGGTACCTGCAACAGGCTGGTATACGCTTGCGGGAGAAAATCTCGAGAACAGCGGCGTTGAGCCCGATATTCATGTACGCGAACTTCCCGCTGATGCAGGTC
>JAIOSX010000049.1 GCA_021107345.1 Candidatus Aegiribacteria sp. | reverse complement strand
AATAACTTGAAGAATCTCCCTCCCCATAGGGGACTCTTCCCTCTCAAGTGATTCCCTGAGGGCCTTCTTTACATCATCCGGAAGATAGATGTTGGTTTTGATGCTTAGGGCCTTCACCGCCTCCGTTATCCTGGCAACATCAAGTTCTCTCAATTTTGTCCTCCCAGTTCATCGCCAACAAGATCAACGATCTGCTCCACAGTATCCGCAACCGGTATGCCACTCTCTCTCAGAAACTCAACTTTAGCATCAGCAGTACTGTCAGCGCCCGAAATAATGGCACCTGCGTGCCCCATTCTCTTCCCTGGAGGAGCGCTGCGTCCGACAATGTAGCCTACCACAGGTTTGGTGATGCTCTCTTTAATGAAGGTTGCTGCATCCTGCTCGTCGGTTCCTCCTATCTCTCCGACGATAACCATAAGCTCTGTTTCCTCGTCATTCTCAAAGCGTTCAAGGTAATCGTTGTATTTCATTCCTACTATGGGATCGCCTCCCATACCAATTGCAGTTGACTGCCCGTATCCAGCAAGTGAGAGTTGATTGACTACTTCATATGTCAACGTTCCGCTTCTGGATATTACGCCCACCGAACCTCTCTTGAATATGCTGCCGGGCATGATACCAACCTTTGATTTTTCAGGAGAAAGCAGGCCGGGGCTGTTCGGGCCTATAAGAACTGTGCCCAGTTCATTGAGCTCTCTTACTATTTTTGACATGTCAAGAACCGGGATACCCTCACTGACCGCTACAATGAGTCCTATACCTGCATTGGCTCCTGCAAGTACAGCATCGGCCGCAAAGGGGGCAGGAACAAAAATAACCGAACATTCTGCGCCTGTTTCCCTCACTGCTTCCTCTGCGGTGTTGAATACGGGAAAATCCTGAAAACTGATGCCGCCTTTTCCGGGGTGAACTCCCGCGACAACATTTGTTCCGTATTCCTTCATCTGTTTCGCATGAAAGGATCCATCACGGCCAAGCCCCTGAACCATTACCCTGGTATTCTTATCTATCAGTATACTCATCAGCTGTTGCTCCCCTCGGCCGCAAGTCGGATGGCTTCCCTGGCTCCCCTTGTCATATCCTTCAGAGCTGTAATCCCAAAGTCAGAGAGTATCCTGATGCCCGCTGCCTCATTGGTCCCTGTAAGACGAACAACAAGAGGAAGGTCAGTTCGGATTTCCTGAAGTGCCGCAACCAGGCCATTTGCGACATCATCACATCGGGTGATACCGCCGAAGACATTTATGAATATGGCCTTTACATTACTATCCGCAACAAGAAGCTCCATAGCATGAATAACCTTCCCGGGGCTTGAGCTTCCCCCTATGTCGAGAAAATTAGCCGGAGTGCCGCCGAGATGTTGTATCATATCCATAGTTGCCATTGCGAGACCCGCTCCGTTGACCATGCAGCCTATATCACCCTCAAGCTGTACATAACTCAGTCCATGACTTTTCGCGTCGAGTTCCTTTTTTTCGGAGGGGGTGGGGAACCGCATTTCTTCCATGACAGGATGCTTGAACATGGCATTATCATCCAGCACTATCTTGGCATCAAGGGCGATAATTGAGCCGTCCTTGAGTTCCGCAAGAGGATTAATCTCTACCAGAGAAGCGTCAACACCATGAAAACAATCCCAGAGCTTCATCATGATAGAAGCGGTTGCCAAAGCTTTTTTCTTGTCCGTGAACAACCGAAATGCAAGCTGCTTGGCTTCGAAGGAACGGAGTCCTCTCTCCGGGTTGATCTCCTGGAAGAATATCTGTTCCGGGGTTTCTGCCGCCACCTTTTCAATATCCACGCCACCAGATGCGGAGGCCATCATAACCGGCAGTTTCTTCCTTCTGTCAATTGTAATGCCCACATAGTATTCCCCGGCTATCGATACTGCAGGATCAACAAGCAGCCTCTCAACCTCAAAACCCTTTATATCCATACCAAGAATGGAATCGGCCGCCACGTAAGCTTCAGCCGGCGTTCCGGCCAGTTTTACTCCTCCGGCCTTGCCTCGGCCACCGGCCTGAACCTGTGCTTTAACAACCACCGGACACTCTATCTTCTCGGCAGCGCTCCTGGCTTCCTCTGCCGTGGTTACCATTATCCCGTCAGGTACAGGGATACCATAGTCCATGAACAGTTTCTTTGCCTGAAATTCTTCGAGCTTCATTGTCCTCCATACCATTCCGGTAAGACGAAAACCAAAGGGAAATACTCAGCACATAAATAATCAGCATAAACAATATCACATACAGAATGGCCGTACAAGGGATACTATTAACCATGCCTGCATAAGCGGAATTACGCTCTTTATCCGAGTCGCAATTCCAGCCATTACTGCAAAACATTTACTGATGCTTATATTCGGTAATCAAGAAATATCATGGAACAGCTGAGAGGTTCGAATGACAACCAAAGAAATCAGGACAAGACTTGCCCCGTCACCAACAGGGGACCCTCATGTGGGAACAGCCTATCAGGCCCTCTTCGGATACGCCTGGGCAAAGAAGAACAACGGCAGCTTTATCCTGCGGATCGAGGATACCGACAGGGAGCGATCTTCACAGGAATCCGAAAAAGCTATCATTGATTCCCTGAATTGGCTCGGCCTCGAATGGGATGAGGGTCCTGAAATAGGCGGACCTTATGGACCATACCGGCAGAGTGAAAGACTTGAAATCTACCAGGAATACATTAACAGACTTGTTGCCGAGGGTCATGCTTACCCCTGTTTCTGCAGCAGGGAACATCTTGCTGAAGTCCGGATGGAAAGACAGCAAGCAGGTTCCGCAAGCGGCTACGACAGGAATTGCAGGGACATCCCCCCTGAGGAATCCGCAAAGAGAGTTGAGGCGGGCGAGGAATTCACCGTCAGAATGAAGGTTCCCCTTGAGGGGACGTGCGTCTTTGAGGATCTGCTCCGTGGAAAAATAGAAAAAGACTGGGCTTCCATAGATGACCAGGTGATAATGAAAGCCGACGGATTTCCCACATACCATCTTGCGGTCGTGGTGGATG
>JAIOSX010000266.1 GCA_021107345.1 Candidatus Aegiribacteria sp. | reverse complement strand
TAGCAATCGTCATAATGCGCCTAAGCTTTTCCGTCATTGAAAGCTCAGAATCCTCGACAATGGGAAGGAATGTCTCCTTCAAGTAGATGTACTGACGGTAACATATCCTTTTGAGCACCTCCTCCTTGGATCTGAAGTGGTGATAGAGGGCTCCTTTTGAGAGTCCGCAGTGTTCGGCGATATTCTGAATGGTGGTCTTTTCGTACCCCTGTTCATGAAATAGATCTTCGGAAACCCGGAGAATATCGTTAACAGTCTCCTCTTTCTGCTTCTTTCTTTTATTCATCATTCACCTCCGCTGAATTAGACCTTCCGTCGGTCACTGACTGAACGCTGGTCAATATATGTACGAGTATTTGTATTGTCAAGGGAATCGTTCAGGTTGTAATGCAAATCGGTCCATGGGGTTATATTACAATCACAATAGAAACTTTGATTATCATCGGATATAAGTCCTTGTCCGGGATCCCGTATCCAGGGCAGTGATCTTGAAAGGATATTTATATGAATTTCATGAGTACGATGATTATTCCATTAACCCGGTTGATATGTCTGGGGGTAATTTTGTGTTCCATCGCAATGGTCACTTATGGACGAAGTGATGATACCATGAGCGCGGATTCTACAGCGGGCGTGTTCGTCCTTGGTGGCATCCACCAGTCGCACGAGGAAGCGACTCTCTACACTTACGAGCGCATGGGTCAGGTGTATCGTCACCTCAAGCCGGATATTCTTGCCGTTGAATGCCTTCAAGAGTACATCGAGGACAGTTCTTTCAGAGGCATGCCGTTCGACTTCAAGCGAGATATGCTGCCGCTTGCGGTGGAGGATGAAATCCCTGTCTACGGAATCGATTGGTGGGACGAAACCAGGGGTGCGGAATGGCAGGCTCTGCAGATGGAGGCCTATAACGACTCCGTCATGCAGTGTGAGTATGCGTTGTTAGGTGGCATGTTTCAGCTTCTGAACTCGTATTTCTGTGAGAAGGACTTCCGCGACATCAATGCAGATGAAATCACAGCAATCTGGTCGGCAATGAATGAACTCAAATACTCTATTCTGCGGCGATCGCCAGGATATCGGGAGATCGCGGTCTTCGAGGAAGAGCGCAATGATCAAATCGTTAACAACATTATGAACGTACTCGCGCAGCACCCCGGCAAGCGGGTGCTTGTCGCCGTGGGCATTGACCATAAGTACTACATCGAGCGCGTGCTACGCGAACGAGGCGTCAATGTTCTCAGCGTTGAAGAAGTTCTCCAAAGCTGGTGGGAGTGAGATCGGAGGAAAGCGGAGTTCTTACCCCTACCAGCATCACTGAGAGATTTGGTTCTATGAATTTTAAGTACAGTTCTTTTTTAAGATTATGAAGAAGGGATATTCGAATCTGAAAAGCAGTAACAATCCTTCCCCTGTTGTTTGGCTTGATACATTGCATCATCTGCATCGCTAATCAGCATTTCTGGAGAACTTCCATCAAAGGGATAAATACTGATTCCAATACTTGAAGTAATACATATATTCGCGCCCTTGTGATTAATATCTTGTTTGATTTCTGACATTACTTTTTCAGTAATAAAGCTAATGTTTTCTCTCTCATTAACTTGTGAAAGCAAAACAGCGAATTCATCGCCTCCAAGCCTGGCAATTGTATCAGTGGCACGAATATTATTTCTTAATCGTTTTGCAGTTTCCTGTAAAACAGCATCACCAGTTTCATGTCCATACTTATCATTCACAAGTTTAAAGTCATCGAGATCAATAAATAGAATAACTGTTAAATGATGATAGCGATCAGCACGTTTAAATGCTATAACCATTTTTTCTCTGAATCGAACACGGTTTGCCAATTCTGTAAGTGGATCAAAGAATGCCATACGCCAAAGCTTTTCCTCATGATCCCGACGACCAAAATATCGTGGAAAATACAGACCATATAATCCGTCCATCCCCAATAAACGTTGGAGGTGTCCCTGAATATGATGTGTTGGAGCCATTATGAAACTGCATTGTTCGTCACCTCGAGCGCGACACGAATACTCAACAGTAACAAGCGGAATACCAAAGCTTTCTGTACACCATGCAGAAGAGTATCCTGAACTCATAATACAAACAGGTGTTTTTGAGTGGCGTTTTTTTCGTATCCAGCTATCCGCTTCAAAAGAGTAACTATGTTTAAAAAGTAGAATGTAATTCTCATCGGGAGTTGGATTTGATTCGGGTTCAATATGAACTTTGGCCCAACCAGTGTGAGCAAAATGAAGTGGACCAGCTGAGAGTTTTTCAAGCGGGTTTGTTAATCCCATGCTTTTGTGAAAAAGTTTTGCGTCGGACTGACCCATTGTATATGAAATATCAAAAAGAAGACCATTGATAACATTGTGTGCTTCATCACTTGCACTATAAATATTATGGACACTATCAAAAAAATCCAAAGCAAGAGTATCAGCTCTAAGAAGAAGATATCGTTCACCTGAAATCTCTATCATTCCCTCTTTTGCATTACTATTACGATTGTTGAAATAGCGATCAATATAAGATTGGGCTTTCAAAAACACCGACTGAAATTGTTCTGGAACTTCTGCAGAGAGTGAATCTTTTTCAATGTTCATTGAGGATGTTGTTAAAGGATTTCTATTGTTATCTTTCTTATCCATTTAATCCTGTATTCAGCAAATAGGAAATTAAGTTTCAATATTTTGCTATATTGCCCTCAATAATGCCCTTACGTCTCCAATCCGATCGTTTTTTAGATTTACAAAATACCTCCGGTAATCCTGCAAGTCAACGCTATGAAGGAACTGATAAGCATTCGGACCGGCATACCAGAACAAGTCTATCTATAATTGAGTACCCCTCATTGCTGCAGCCAGATTCTTCCCATTGAAGACGGTATAAAATTAATGGGATACACCCAGGTTCCAAAATCCTCACCGGCGGATCTGTATACGTGCGCGAATGCATGATCATCCTCAAGCTCAAGAAGGGCTATATCAACAACCATCTCTATGTGCCAACTGTTTTCCGCAATACTTGTTTCAATATCAAAGCCGTCTTCCCAGTCGACCAGCAAGTATTCGGAGGTCATTATCATTGCTTCCGATGATCCGTCTCTAAATACCTTCAGCCACAGGGCATAGTCATCTCTCGAGTTGAAAATGAAACCTCCGTAGTCTTCACTCTCTTCCGGGCAGTCCATCATTTCCATGTAGATGTAAAGTTTTTCTCCATCTGTAGCAGCTGCAAACATCGTTTCCGGAATTGGTGCCGGTTGACCTGAATCATCAGCAAAATTTGTATGGAACGGTTCCCTGTACTCTCCCTCCGAACACTCCCCGTCAAGCACTATTTCGGTTTGGAAAGCATTGGCTATACGCAGAACCTGCCACGAATAATCGAACTGCAGTTCCTTATCACGGTTGCCGTATTCCAGGGAAACGGTTATTTGAGGAGAAGGGTAAGGACTGCCTTCAGGAGACTGTGTGAAGTGCAGTTCCACCGGCTGGTCGTCAATTTCCACAACCAGTGATTCGGGATTCATATTCCAGGTACCCGAATTAACATCAAGAGTTACCGTACGAGGCCTGTTCTCCAGGGGAACCAGCGTCATGACTGCAGATTCCAGTTCCTGTTCAAGAGATCTCGCACTAATAAGCTGCTTGCTGTAAAGATACGAGAGGTTCATTTCCTCACCGGTATTGATGGTTTCAGGATAGACTCCTCTGGCATCAACAACCGTGAAGGCAACCGAGTCAGGCCAGACAGTCATCCAGCCAAGTTGAGTGAAATCACCTTTTTCAGGGTCGGGCTCCGGAACAGCGCTGCCGGACGGTCCGGCGGATATGTACAGAATCCCATTCTCACGCTGGGCGGCGAAGAGATGAATGTGCCCGCCGATAACCGCAAGGGGGCCTGTTTCCTCCATGATACCTTTGAAATCATTTACAAGTGCTGAGTCCTGGTAGGCCATGAACCAGAATGGTTTGTGGGTAACGAAGATCCAGGGATCATCAGTATCTATCCCGTTTATGAGGTTCTGCACGGTTTCCAGATTTTCTGCCGTGAATTCGTTTTCAATTGAAGAATCCCAGATTACGAATGTGATGCCGAGTATATCTTCTGTCCTTGAGGGCTCGGTCCCGGTGTACTGTCTCCAGTATTCAGCGGTTTCATCGTTCCAGATATCGTTGTTTCCAGGTGTGTAAACGAAGGGAAAGGTATTGGTGAGCCTTTGAAGTACAGGCAGGATATTTTCCCAGTCCTCAACCGCTGTTTCAACATCACCGTCACCCTCAACGAAATCCCCAACGGAAAGAACTATATCAGGTGACATCTCTACTATCGCGTTGACTGCTATTTCAAACTCGGCATCATCCGGTCTGCCCGTTCTGTCTCCCAGAACAGCAATTCTTACCGGAAATGAAACCAGAAGGATCAGAAACATGCTAGTCATTCGTATCTCCTTTAGCCTTCTTCTTTTTCCTGCCCAGGCGGAAGAATTCCTTTAGAAGTCTGGCTGATTCGTCCTCATAGTATCCTCCGAAAACTTCAGGATAATGGTTGAGGCCCTGCATCTTAAGAACATCAGTGACCGACCCGAACGCGCCGAAGCGCTTATCCTGCGCCCCAAACACTATCCTGGGTATCCGTGCAAGCAGAGCCAGACCGGCGCACATCAGACAGGGCTCAAGGGTGGAATAGAGGGTGCAGCCTTCAAGCCTCCAATCCTCTCTGTCCTCCGCTGCTGCAGTTATTACAAGATGTTCTGCGTGGGAGGTCGGCATTCCCGTTTCAGCTGTCCGGTTACGATCGGCAAAATGTCTGCCTGACGATTCCACAATAACAGCTCCAACAGGCACTTCTTCCGCCTGAAAGGCTTCTTCGGCCTTTTCAAGGGCGATTTTCATCCAATATTCGTCCATTTCAGTAAGTCCCATTTCAGCCCTCCTCTGCCATCAATGCCTCTATCTCGTCAGGACTTTTCGGAATGTCAGATGAAAGTATGATATTCTCTTTCTCTCCTATGAGAACATCATCCTCTATCCTTATTCCTATTCCCTCCTCCTCCGAGTAGAAACCAGGCTCTACGGTAAGCACCATTCCTGCCTTCAGCTCATCACTGATTACGTTCTCATCATGTGTATCCAGCCCTATGTGGTGGCCGATATTGTGATAGTAGAATTTTTCTATATCCTCTTCGTTCTCAATAATGCCTTTTCGCATGAGGATTCCAGCATAGAATTCCTTCACTTCGCTGTTCCATTCGGAATGAAGCTTTCCCGGTCTCAGAAGGCGGATAGCCTCCTCCTGAACCTCGATAACCATTTCAACGAGTTCCCTCTGCCTTTCAGTATACCTGCCGTTCACCGGGAAGGTTCTTGATATATCAGCGTTGTAGTAATCCTTCCTTGCGCCGAAATCAAGAAGAACCAGTGTCCCGTTCTCAAGTGGTTTGTCATTCTCAACGTAATGAAGGCAAGTGGCCCTGTTTCCGCCGGCGATAATAGCGGGAAAGGCCGGTATCTTCTCGCCGTTCTTCATGAATTCGTAAAGAAGTTCGGCCTCGAACTCGTACTCGAGCATTCCCGGTTTCAGTGCTTTCAAGGCATGCAGGAAGCCTCTGCGTGTAATATCAATAGCTTCTTTCATGGTTTCCAGCTCTTCAGGTTCCTTTATCACCCGCAGACGGAAAACATCTCCTGAAAGTCTCCGGAATTTCAGATGAGGGTATGAGGATAGCAGCCTGTTGGCAAATCCCAGGCGTCTGCCATTGTCCCCCGTTATTCCTGCGACCGGAAAATCAACCCATACGTTCTCTATTCCCCATCGCATTATTATCCTGTCTATCCATTTTTCTACAGTATCATTGAATGAGATCTTCTCTATTCCGGTTCTTTCTGAGGCTTCATCCTTCGTGAGTACGGTTCCAATCCATTTGGCATGGGTTTCATCATAGGCATCGATGAAAAGGTCTTCCCGGGCATCCATACCAGCTCTGCGATGGATGACAAGCCATGTTCCGGGCTGATCAATTCCCGTAAGGTAAACAAGGTTCATGTTAGGAGTGTACGAATATTTACCGTCAGCACTGGTGGGCTTTGAAGTGGATGGAGGAACAATAATCAGAAATTCCTCCGGCATTATTTCGATCAACCTGCTTCTGCGGTTAGTATATACTTCTGAGATGAACATTCCTTCCTCCATTAATCCTTTACCGGAACAATTAATTCACAGAGAGCAAGTTTGGGAACGTGGTGCCTGTCCTTCGCGTCTCTGTAATACCTGATGTCTCCATCAGCTTCCTCAAGTATTGTTTCCTCTCCGGGCACGCCAAGGGCAATTATCAGAAACGGGTGATACCCCTCGGGGGTGCCTGCGGCTTTCTCTATCAGGTTTTCATCAAAACTCATGATCATGCATGACCCGTAACCCGATTCCCTTGCAGCAAGTACCATGTAAGCGGCAGCTATCCCGGCGTCTACCGGAATATGACGTTTCTCCTCATTCGGAGTATGAATGATAACATAGGCAGGGGGTCTTTCTCCTTCTTCGGGACCATCCCAGTCTTCAAGGTAACCGGCCCATTTCAGCGCGGGAAAAATACGGGAGCAGTGCTTTCTTTCTGTGATCGGCGTGAAGCGAAGGAGCTGGAGATTCGCCCCGCAGGGGGCAAGACGGGCTGAATCTATGAAGTGTAGAAGTTCCTCTTCTGATATTTTGTTTTTCTGCCTGAAGCGCCTGACTGACCTGTTAGCCGTTGCGAGTTCATGTATTCCCATTCCGCTCTCCTTTGCTGTTTAAGAAGATGGTACTTTGCCGAGGAACTGCGCACCGGGACGGGCAGGCTGAAGCCTGCACTACTTAGCCGCTACACTGACATCATTAAGAAGAATCGAGGGGTACATACCTCCCATTGGAGAATCGTGCAGGCGGTTCTCTATGCATTCGATATTTTTCAGAACATCGTAAACGTTGCCTGCTACCATTCCGTCTTTGACTCTTCCCTTGATCTCTCCGTTTTCAACATAGAATCCAGGATTGAGCCCTACCGAAAAATCGCCGTTGAGAATGTTGCCTGAGTGAGCACCGAGAACTCCAAGTACTATCACACCTCTGTCGATACCTTCGATCATATCATCAAAGGAGACGTTTCCCGGAGCGATTCGGCTGCAGTTAAGTGAAGGAGCGGGAGGCAGCGATACTGTTTCTCCTCCAAACATTACTTCACGGTATCCTGTTCCTGTGGGTTCTTCATTGAGCTTATCAGCGTAATCGAGGTTAAGTATCATGTTTTTGAAGATACCATTTTCGAAGATCATTTGTTTCTTCGTAGGGACTCCTTCGTCGTCGAAGAAATGCTGGTCGATATCCCCCGGATCTGTGGGATCTCCATATAGAGTGAATTTGCTGGAAAGAATTTTCTCTTCCCGTCTGTCCAGAAGAGGGGATATTCTGTTGTAGAAATATTTGCCTGATGTTGCTGCGGAAATTCTCCACAGTATGGTGTACATGGTATCAGGAGTGAAGACTACCTTCATTCTGCCGGTTGGTATGTCCACCTCGGAAAGACCGGAATTGTACAGGTCTACAAGCTTATCCAGCATATTTTCGGGAAAATCCCCGGCTTTTCTGCTTTGGTAGTATTTACGGACAGCAGTCTCGGTGTTGGGAAACAGCAGGGAAGCGAGAGTATACATGGAGGCGCTCTTTCTGGAGACATCAAGCCCGATTGTATTCATGATTGCCATCTCCTGAACTCCCCTGGCGGAGCTGACATCAATCTGTCCTTTGACATTTCGGCTCAGATAATCCAGTACTTTCATTGAATGGGAATGGAGGTCATGGAAGCCCATCCTGGAGACTGACTCATCCGGCAGATATGATTCGGGAATCTCAGAAGGTCCCGGAAATGAGAAGCCGGCTTCCACCCTGCCCTTCAGAGAATCCAGGGCGTTTGACACCAGTTCTTCCCTGTCCAGAAGGTTCTTTGTATAAGCCGTTCCTATCCTGCCGTCCTTGAGGATTCTAAGAGCGTAGCCTGACTGAATTGATGCCGACATGTTCGTAGGCTTTCCGTTCCTCATCTCAAGGGAAGTGGCATCGTTCCTTATTGAGAAAACTTCTGCCTGATCAGATACTCTCGATGCCATGTCCAGTAGTTTTTTCATACTAATGTCCTATCAAGTGCTAAGTGACGTAAAATTGCGAAGCTGTTTAGTGTTCCTGCAAGGCGCGGGCTCCGGCGCATAGCAGGGCTATGTAACTGAATCTGCAACGCCGCAGGTACGCCAAAGGGCGAGTAAGATGTGTTAGTTAGTGCTTGATGGGACATTATGCACCTCCAACTACCATATTGCGGATAAGAATATGGGGTGACCCCAGGGCGGACTTGATATTGAGCTGTCCTTTGCCGCAGCCGCCCCGCTCTGACAATTCCATGTCATTCCCAACCGCTTCTATGTTCTGAAGGGTTGTGAAAAGATTGCCAATTATGTTGATGTCGCGGATCATTGGGCCAATTCTGCCATCTTTGACCTTGAATCCGTACTGGGCACCGAAAGTAAAATTCTCTCCACTTGTCTGGCCACCCTTGCCATCTATCAGGTATAGCCCGTCTCCCAGTTCTTTCAGAAGATCATCCAGACTTTTTTCTCCGGGTTTTATGTATATGGTACCCATCCTGACTATGGGTTCGAAACGCATATCCTCCGCAACAGTGTGGCCGCTTACAGCCTCTCCAAACGCACTGGCGGTTCTGCGGGAATGAAGCCGTCCCGTCAGAACCCCTCTGTCCATAAGAGTGACAGGTTTTACCGCTACACCC
This sequence comes from Candidatus Aegiribacteria sp., assembly GCA_021107345.1. Next base: position 9,104 of record JAIOSX010000266.1, on the reverse strand, counting down.
TCGTCATCGTATATGTAATAACCTAACTGATTGGGCAGAGTTGAATCCGCAATGATGGTTACTACATCGGAACCTAGCTTTTCACCCAATGACATCTTTTCTCTGAGGGAGGGATTGTCCTCTATTATATCTGCCTCGCTGAAATGACCGAAGGCCTCATGGGTGAAAACCCCGGCTAGCATGGGGCTGAGTATCACGTTATAGGTACCGCCCTTAACCGGTTCTGCATCAAGGAGCTGCCCGGCGATCTGAGCCTTTTTCATGAAGACATCTTCTCTGGAAAGCAACCTGTTATACCCGTCTGCTCCTCCGATGGCTACCCTGACATTCTGAACAAGGCCGCCGCGCTTTGCTATTGCTCCCCCAAGAATGTTCGTTGTCAGTATCTCTTCCGAGACAGATGTACCTTCGGAATTAACGTATTGCTTTTTTCTGCCTATCTCCCTGTAGTTGAGGTTTGTGGTCTCTATCAGGGGTTGTTCCAGCATGAGATTATTATACTTTCTTGTAAGCTCTATTTTTTCATCAATATTGATCTCTCTGGGATCTCCATCAAGAACGAGCCTTATGCTCTCGCTTACCACAGGAACTTCAGCCAGAACAGATTTTTTCCCTCCCGTGTCGACTATCGTTTCCGCCCCCTCAACGGCAAGCTGCAATGCCCGGGGAATGTCTTCCTCTCTTGTTACAGTAGCCGAGGAAAATCCGCCATTTTTCCCTGCACGGATTACATATCCATCGGTTCTGTTTGAACCGACACTTTTAATTTCACTTCCTGTAAAACCGATATTGGTCTCCGTCTTGATCTCGTACCTTATATCGATGTAATCAGCTTGAACCCCACTTATCATTGACCTGAGTTTGTCAAGCATCAGGACTCCCTTCTAATAATCCAGAATTGAAGGCTTCTATTCCGTTTTCACGACTTGCAATATAAGAATAACATAATAGATATGCACGAATACATTACAGATACATCATATACCCTCCTTGACCTTCAGTTGCAATGAAAGCATTGTCTCTGGAACGAAATACTGATTCGTATGTTTATCTTTATGAAACACTTAAACATTTCCTCTCCCTCTGGAGGCTGTTATGAGAAAGCTCCTGTTCACTATTGCTCTTTTATTCACAGTATCAATCTTATCGGCCGATCCTCCATCAAGTTACGACCTTCGCGATGTGGGAGGAGAAAATTACGTAACCTCTGTTAAAAGCCAGCAGGGCGGTACCTGCTGGACATTCGGAGCAATGTCTTCGATTGAGGGTAACCTGCTGATGACGGGCGTCTGGACAGCTGCGGGAGAAACGGGAGAGCCGAACCTGGCCGAATACCATCTTGACTGGTGGAACGGCTTCAATCAGCATAATAACGATGACCTGACCCCTCCAACCGGTAACGGGCTTACTGTACACCAGGGTGGTGACTACCTTGTAACTTCAGCATACCTCACCAGGGGAGAGGGAGCTGTGCGGAATATTGACGGACAGTCATATGATATTCCTCCTGAGCGACACCTTGCATCGTACCACTACTATTACCCTCGCGAGATAATCTGGTATACCGCCGGTGCAGGCCTTGAAAACATAAATGTTATCAAGCAGGCCATAATTGATTACGGTGTAATGGGAACCTGCATGTGCTACGACGGCTCATTCATGAACGGCCAGTACGAACATTATCAGCCGCCATCGAGTACCGAGGATCCCAATCACGCGATTTCAATTATAGGCTGGGACGACGCAAGAGTGACACAGGCTCCCAACCCCGGGGCATGGCTCTGCAAGAACAGCTGGGGAACATCTTTTGGATATGACGGTTACTTCTGGATCTCTTATTACGACAAGCACTGCTGTCAGAATCCAACCATGGGGGCCATATCCCTTAGGGATGTTGAGTATATGCAGTACGGCAACATTTACTACCACGATTACCACGGCTGGCGTGATACACTTACTACCGCTATTGAGGTTTTCAATGCATTCACGTCTGAGCAGGATGAGGAACTTAAGGCAGTGAGCTTTTTCACTGTGGAAGACAATGTTGACTATACGGCAAGGATTTACAGCTCTTTCAGTGGCGGACAGCTTACAGGTGAGCTTGCGTCCGTTGCGGGAACCGCTCTTCATACCGGTTTTCACACTGTTGACTTTTCCAGTTCTGTAACGCTTGATGAGGGAGATGCTTTTTATGTCTACCTTCAGCTGTCTGGCGGAGGGCAGCCTTTCGACTGTACTTCTGATGTGCCGGTTCTTCTTGGTGCGTCAACCAAAACTATCGTGGAATCGCGAGCCGATCCGGGGGAGAGCTTCTTCCTTGAAGGTTCATCCTGGGTTGACCTGACCACGCTTGACCCAACCGCCAATTTCTGCGTAAAGGCTCTGACCAATCCGACAGGCACGTCCATTTCCGGGGACGAGTGGGCAGCATTGCAGCCTTTATCTGTAGATCCTGTTTATCCCAACCCCTTCTCATCACAGGTTACGGTTCCCTTTACTCTCGCGGAGGCGGGAGAGGTGACCATTTCCGTTTTCGATCTTTCCGGCAGGCAGATCCGAACAATAATGTCGGAGGAATTAGCCGCAGGCGAACATAGTGTTTCCTGGCTGGGGCGGGATAACAGCGGTAACAGCATGACTTCGGGTATCTACTTCGTAAGGGTATGGACGGAAAATTCAACTGTTACAAGAAAATTGATTCTCACCAGGTAACGACCTCCTTCGGGGGGGTATGATTATTCGTGCCCCCCGCATTTCCTGATGAGTTTTCTGATTATGTCAAGTTTTTCTTCCAGTAGTTCCGGAGTTTCAGCCTCGGCAACAAGCCGCAGATAAGGCTCGGTATTCGATGGGCGGATATTGAACCACCATCGGGAAAATTCCACCCTGTATCCGTCAAAATCATATGATGCCGTGGGGGTTTCAATTCCGGTGAAATAATCTCTGAGACTGTTCATAGCAGCTTCTTTATCGTCTATCCGGAAGTTTATTTCCCCTGAATTTGAATATGCTGAAATGGAATCAATGAATCGTGAGAATGTGTCCCCCTGCTTTTTAAGTTCCGAAAGAATATTCAGAACGAGAATCGCTGCGAGCATACCTGAATCGCAGTTGAAAAAATCCCTGAAATAGTAATGCCCGGCCAGTTCGCCTCCGTAAATGGCGCTTAATTCACGCATTTTCATCTTCGCGTGGGAATGTCCCACCTTCCACATGAACGGGCTTCCTCCCAGCTTCTCTATGAATTCGATCACACCCCTCGAGGTCCTTACATCATGAAGGACTCTGCCCTTCTCTTTCTTCAGGAAACGGAGCCCGAGAACAGCTGTGATCAGGTCGGGGCGAACGAATCTTCCCCTCTCATCTATGAACATCACTCTGTCTCCATCGCCGTCGAAAATCACACCTGCATCAAGGCCGGCATCCATGACCAGTCTTTTCAGATCGGCTGTATTCCTTTCATCAAGCGGGTTGGGGGGATGGTTGGGAAAGGTGCCGTCCATCCTGTCGTACAGGTATGCAGGATCATCACCAAAAATATCCCTGACAAGTAGAGAAGCCATTCCGTTGGAACAGTCGATTCCGATGTTCAGATTGGAACAATCCCCGCGAAATTTTTCCAGAAATGCGATGTATTCCGTCTTAATGCCGGGAAACTCTTTAACCTTTCCCCCTATCACGGCAGGTTGAACAGCGTCTGTCCCTATCATTTTCTCAAGCTCTCTCAGTCCGGTATCGTATCCTACCGGAAGAGCACCTGAACGAGATATTTTAAGGCCGTTGTATTCCGATGGATTGTGGGATGCTGTTATTTGTACCGACGCTTGAAATCCGTGGGCAGCGGTCGCAAAATAGACCATTGGCGTTGTTGCAAGGCCTATGTCGTAAACGTCCGCTCCTGAATCGGTGATACCCTGAACAAGGTGACTGAGAACATCCGGGGTAGATTCTCTGCAGTCGTAACCCACTAGAACCTTTTTCGTTTTGAGGAGTACGGGAAGGAAGAAGCCTATCCTGTATACAGTCTCCCCATCGAAGTCTCTACCGTAGACTCCTCTGATATCGTACGCCTTGAATGCCTTCATTTTACGTGTCTCCAAGAGAATGTTTCAGATTAACCGGTATATCTATGCCAGGGTCAGAACCGTATTCAGTTCCTTCTTGAGGGAGGATATTTTGAATGGCTTGATAAGTCTTCCACTGAATCCGTAATCGGTAAAATTGGACAGTACTGTATTATTCGCGTAACCGCTGGAAACAATAGCTCTTATATCAGGGTCTATCTCCTTCATCATTTTTATAGCGGCTTCTCCTCCCATTCCTCCTGGAACAGTAAGGTCCATGATCACGACATCGAAGGGTTCCCCGGACGAAAATCTCTCACGGTATAGGTCAACAGCTTCGGATCCATCGGCAGACTCGGTAACATAGTGACCGAGAATGTCCAGCATTCCCGAAAGAACTTCTCTTACTCTGGGGTCGTCATCCATTATCAGGACATTAGATGGAATGGAATGGATCTCCTGTTCCGAGTCGTCTTCGCAAACCGTCTTCTTTCCGTCCCTGACGATGGCGGGAAGATATATTACAAACTCGGTTCCTTTGTCTATTTCAGAGTAAACTCTTATGGTTCCGGAATGCCTTGATACTATCGAATAGCTGGTGGGAAGTCCCAGGCCCGATCCATCAGGTTTCGTTGTAAAATATGGATTGAATATTTTTTTCAGGTCATCTGGGTGGATTCCTTTCCCGGTATCCTTTATAGAGATTCTTACATATTCTCCCGCCTTAAGATGAATGTCCGAATTCTCCTCCAGTTCAACATTGGTGCAGCTCACGGTAATCCGTCCGCCGCTAATCATGGCGTGGACGGAGTTTGACGTGATATTATTGATAACCTGAGCGATCTGCTCTCTGTCGGCTTCTATCATTCTGAGGTCTTCATCGAAATTGAAAACAGCTTCCACATCTGAACCTCTTAGAGTAAAGATAACTGCTTCACGTATGAATGAGGCAACGTCAACTGATTCCTTCAGTTGAACCCCTCCCCTTGCGAATGTAAGAAGTTGCCTGGTAAGAATTGTGGCCTCTTCGGTGGAAGCTTCGGCGTGTTCAAGGCGCATGCTGAGTTTCGAGAGATCTTCCTCATTCCGCGCAAGGGAGATGTTGCCCTGTATTGCCATAAGAAGATTGTTAAAATCGTGCGCTATACCGCCGGCCAGTGTTCCAATGGATTCCAGATGTTCTATCCTCTGAAGCTCTTCCTCCAGGCGGCGCTGGTCTGTAATATCGCTTATTATCCCCTCTATATATTCCTCTTGTCCGTCTCTTGCCGTAACCTTTCGTGCAGAAATTGATGCCAGGAAAGTTGAACCGTCCTGTCTTTTCAATTCGGTTTCAAAACCGCGTACTTCATTATTATCCGCAAGTCTTTCAAGAAACTCTTTTCTCCCGAACGGATCAACGTAGAGATCCCTGGCCGAAACTTCATTAAAATTACAGGCTTCATCTTCAAGGAACATCCTGTGCATCTCTGGATTTGAGTAGACGATTCTACCTCCCGACTCTGTTGTCGTTCTGTATATGGCCACTGGTATGTTTTCGGTAAGTTCCCTGTATTGATTCCTGGTTTCCATCAATTCAACTTTTGTTTTCAGTGATTCCGTAAGATCAAGAGTGAGGATAACCACTTTATCCACTTCACCATTGTCATCCTTGAGGGCGTAGAAGTGATGGGAGATGTACTCTGCACCGCCGGGCGAGGGGTTGGGAATCATCAGCTTTGGAATGTATAATTCGCCGCCTTTTCTGTAGACTGCTTCCACATCATCAATGTATTTCCCCAGATAGGAATCCTTCTTGTCCATACGCAGTTCGGCACGGAGGACCATTTTTTCCTTCATATCTTCAACACTCTTGTTCCAGATGTTACGCCATGAAGCATTAGCCATAAGCAGGGTGCCGTTCCTGTCATGTACAGAAATACCAATCGGAGAATTGTCCACTATAGCTTTCATCAGCTTGTGGCTTTCCCTGAGCTTTTTCTCGGTATCTTTGCGCTGAGTAAGATCCCTTACTGAAATTAGTATCGCCTCTGTATTCCGGTAAACCATGGGCGCTGAGGAGAGTTCTGCGGGAAGGAATCGTTTTCCTTTTTTTATACGTGCTTCAAATACTGCTGTTCCTTTGTTTTTGTTTCCGGAATTCAGACAAAGGGATTCCATCTTGTTCCTGTCCTCTTTATGGAAAAAGTCAATGGGGGAAAACGTGTAGACTTCCTCCCTGGAAAGGTCTGTCATGCTGCAGAAACTGTTATTTGTAAAGAGGATTCTGTCTTCAGTGCATATCAGGATTCCATCCTTTGTATTCTCTACTACAGTACGGTACTTCTCTTCAGTCTCCGCCGTTTTCTTCTGCTCAAGAACCAACTGGGACAGGTCCTTCAGTATAACAACCCTGTTCTCGGTTCCAGGGACGAAGCCCACGTTCACCCGCATGAATCGGGATATATCTTCCTTAACTTTCACTCTGAGGGTATATGTTGAAGGCGGATTGCCTGTTCCCTTTGCTCTATCAATGAAATAGCCGGTAAGACGCTTTATCTCTTCATCAGGGATGAAGTTCTCCCAGGATACTTTTCCGATGATATCCTTCAGGGATACTCCAAATATCTTTTCGGCTTTTTTGCTTGCTTCGATTATGGTGCCGTTCTTATCCACCACAACGACAATATCCTCGGTTAGCTGCAATATCGTACTGAGGGTTGATCCGCTGAGGTGGAGCTTTCCCTTGATTTCCGTCAAGATGTCTGTTTCTCTTCCGGCACTTTCGTCTGATGGCATATAATTCTCCTGGATAATCGCATTACAATACTAAGCGTACAAACCGCAATATTTAGTATATGCATGCAAATATCTTTTCACAACCCTGCAGGCCTTCACGCCTTGACATGCCTCTTCAATTCAGGAGGCTCTTCTGCTTAATGTCCATTGTCGGACAACCTCCTGATATTTAGAAGCTGTTAAAGAACGGTCTGGATACTAAATTTCAATTTCTTCGCGTACTTGACAAAACAGTTACTGTTGTTATCATCTAGGTGCGGTTTGCATATAGATGAAGGAGGCACAGTGCTTGGAAGAAGAAGAAGAGGGGCACAGAATCGTTGCGGCAGAAGGATAAACAGGTTCCTTGAGCCCTGCCTTCTACTCCTGCTCCATGGCGGGCAATCCCACGGTTACGAATTACTTGAGAACCTGGGGAGGTTCGGGTTCAGCGATAACCCTGCGGATTCAAGCACTATCTACCGTATTCTCAGAAGCCTTGAGGAGAGGGATTTTGTAACTTCAAGGTGGGCCGAGGGCGATTCAGGTCCAGCACGAAGGGTTTACGCTCTCTCGCCTGAAGGGGATGGATACCTCCAGTTGTGGGTGGGGGACCTTGAGGAAACTGACAGAATACTTCATTGCTTTTTCACCGAGTATCAGAATCATATGAAACTGCATCACAGTAACGGCAAGAAGACTTAATAAAAGAAAGGAGTTATCATGCCGGCAGGAGACGGAACAGGACCCAGGGGCGAAGGACCCCTGACAGGAAGAGCCATGGGAAGATGCGCGGGGTATCCGACGGGCGGATACGCAACCGGTCCGGGCCGCGGTGGCGGATACGGTTTCTTCGGAAGGAGAGGCGGCGGCGGAAGAGGCATGAGGAACAGATACTACGAGACAGGTCTTCCTCAATGGCGCAGATATCCACCGTATGACGGTCCCATATACAATCAGGAGCCTACAGAAACAGAATCACTGAAGAATCAGGTTCAGTTTGTGGCTGACACTATCGAACAGATAGCCTACCGTGTAAATCAACTTCTGAAAAGAAAAACAGAAAAGGAATAGTTGATGAAAGTAATCGTAAGTTCAACCGGAGGGAGTATTGATTCCTCCATAAGTACTGTATTCGGCAGAGCGGAATACTACGTTCTCGTAGATGCCGAGGATTTCGCCCATGAGAGCTTCGAGAATCCAGCTGTAAACCAGAGCAGCGGTGCCGGCATTCAGGCTGCACAGTTCGTTCTGAAGAAGAATCCCGGATCAGTGATCTCATCGAATATCGGTCCAAACGCGTACGAGGTGCTAAGTGCAGGTTCCATACTTTGTTATACCGCGACAGGCGGAACCGTCAGGGAAGCCGTTGAGGCTTTTAACCGGGGAGATCTTCCGATGATGGGAGGAGCAAACGCTGATTCCCATTCAGGAATGGCCCGAAACGCAGGAGCTCCTTCGAAAAATTCCGCTGATGAAAAAGATGATCTTGAAACTCTGACTGCAAGACTCAGGGAGCTGAGAGGTCAGGTTGCTGAGATCCTGCAGAAGCTGGATGATATTAGGGAGGAACAGACACAATGAGAATTGTCGTGTCATCGGACAACAGCGGGAAACTTGACAGTTCGGTAAGCCATCATTTCGGAAGGTGTCCGTACTTTACAGTAGTAAATATCGAAGAGAACGAGATCATCAACGTGGAATCGGTTGAAAATCCCTTCTTTAACGGCCATTCCCCGGGTCAGGTACCCTCCTTCATAAAGGAACTCGGTGCCGATGTAATGCTTGCCGGGGGTATGGGGCAAAGAGCTGTATCCATTTTCGAGAATTACGGTATCAAATGTTCAACAGGCGCCACAGGTACAGTGAAAAGAGCTGTCGACAGTTACACTGCGGGCAACCTTACAGGGGCTTCCCCCTGCCGCGAGAGTATTGCGCACGCCCATAACGGCTACGAGCATGAACCGGCAGAACGCCTCAGGGAAGAAGCAGCAGCTCTTCTGAAGAAGCTTGATGAGGTAATAGTCAAACTCCCGGACAAAAGGAAAGAATAGCAGAAAGGACAAAATCATGTACATTGGAGGAGGAGGAGGAAGAGGACAGGGAAGGAATCCCTCAGGCGGCAGAGGCCGGGGCGGAGGACCATATGCAGCAGTAAGATCAATGGTCATCCAATGTGCTTGCTCTAAAGCCTTGACTCCCTTAAAACAGGTCATAGGTCTGGGAGCACACTGTAAGCTCATGGCATGGTAAACGCCTTCCCAATTAGGTTCGGGTTTATAA
>JAIOSX010000088.1 GCA_021107345.1 Candidatus Aegiribacteria sp. | reverse complement strand
GAAGGAAAGTAGTATCCTGAACAATACCTACAAGCGCACCTTCAACGGGTGATCCCTCTGCTGTAACAGTAACGTCCCACGTTGTTCCTTCTACAATGTAATGCAGGTGGTTACCACTAAGATGAGTAAGTGGTGATGTATCGGTGTATATATCGAATTCGGGGCAGCCCATTATCATATGCATGTTGCTGTTGGCGGTATGAGAAGTGTACATGTAGGCCATTATTTTACCGTAATCGAAGGCCGCTCCCATATGGTACAATTCCTCTTCGAAGTATCCCCTGTACTGGTACAATTCCAGAGAATCGGTTGGGCCAATCGGACTGCCCATTGTTGCCCCCATAAAGCCTATGGCTCCTTTTGGAGAGGCAATACTGCCTGCAGTCATCCAGGCTTCACCAAAACAGGGATAACCATAATCGAATTCACAGTTATAACATGCAATAGAACTGATCCATGGAAGTCTGCGCCCATTGGAAAGTGCCGCGACATCACTGTTGCTGAAACCGGTGGTTCCCCAGGCTGTATGGCTTCCGTGTCCAATGTAGCTCAGAAGAGACAATCCATTGTTAACCTCAGTTGTTACATGAGCTATTGTTGGAATGATACCGCCGTAATCACCGTTTTCGGTGTAAAGAGTGGTTGGCATACCATGATTCATAAATATCTCGTAAAACCTGAATGCCATCCATGGATCATTTGGCGTACTGCCTGAGTAAGAGCCTATACTTATGGCATGCTGAAACCAGCTTGAGGCAGGCTCGTAAGGATCGTTCTCGTAGCTTTCTATCTTCCAGCACTGGTACGCCAGCGAACCCGTGTCACCACAGATCCTTCCAACGTGGATACTTGGGTCAACACCGGTACCTATAACGCCGTACTGGTTATCAGCTTCCGTTCCGCTCGCATAATAGGGAGGAACAACGTTATCATCACCTACAATAAGTATCCATTCAGGCGGATTGGGCCAGTTGTTGAACGCGCCTTCTATCCAGTCGTCTATATCAGTGGATGTGCTGCCGATGGTAGGAACAACACCGTAGAATACTTCCAGACCGGTCTGCCTTTTCCAGTCGATAAGGTCCTGAGCGTAACCGATGCTCTCTTCTGAGCCTATGACCAGGTAAGACCCGTCGATAGCATCACTTCCACCCTCCTCGAATCCCAGTACTTCATTGTAAATGGGCAGATAGCTTCGAGTATATCCAAGGAAAGGTCTGTGAAGCTCGTTCTCGCCGGTACCTTCAGTAGTAAGACGAACTGTGACATTCGTATTTATTATGGTTTCGCCGGTAACGGGATTGTACTGCAGCGGTGAGAACGTCACCCATGCAACCCTGATATCCCGAAGGATGCTTATCCTCTCTACAACTACAGGCTGAGAGGGGTATAATTCGGAATTCGAATAGACATCTTCATCAATCCTGTAAGGAGCAGGTCCTTCGCTCCTGGTAGGGTATTCCTGAAATGGAGGAATGCTGTAGATTCCGAGAGGAGAGGATTCCGATGATACGATCTCCACATTTACAGCCCCTGTATTGGGAATGAGAACCATTCTTCTTATAACCGGGAGATCGGGACTTCCCACAGGCACGCCCATCCCCTCTCCTGGAATTCTCATAATGGTTCCGGAGCCGAAATCTCCAACGATTTCACTTTCCGCAGTGAGGGCAGGAAGTGTGAACTCAACCAGAATACCTTCACTGTCCAAACCAAGATATTCAGCGGCTTCAGTGATATCTTCGGAACGGTACAGCACTTCGGCGCTGGCTGCTGCTGCAAGAATCAACAACGGAATAACAAGTACTCTAAACATTTTAACCTCCAGGGACTCGGGGCATCTTCAATGAAATGTATGCGTGTATAATAGATTCAGGATACAATAACTCATTATGTATAACCTGGAATAATGTTAAATAGTTCCCGGGCAATAACAAGTCAAGCGCAAGGTCGGGCTAAACTATCTGATCTTTATACCGTATTCTATATTCAATATGATAGAATAAATAGAAAACGTCCCTAAATTACTCGATCCGGCAAGAATGAATGCTTTCACCGTCATAATACCAGAATCCGGAATTATCGCTGCGAATATTTTTATCTGAGATGAAACGAAAACTCCAGCTTCGATTCCTAAATAGATTCTCTGAAAGCCATATGAAGTCCATATCTGGAGATAGAAGCGCTATCCTGCCAAAGTCTGGGTCGTAATATAGAAACCCTAATATGAAGCCATTATCAGATATCATATAAGTTGAGAAACTATATGGCATAGTTAATCCTGTCATGAACCTGGATACATGAAACTCACTGTTTATTTCTATCGAACTATTTTGTAATGCGAAAGATCTCAACCCAAAGCTGTGAATTGATCTAAGGGGAGTGACTTCAGGATGAGTAAAACAATTCACCATCAGAAAGGCATCGGATTCACTGAACTCGGGTCCACTTATATTATCCTCAAAAGTGGATTCAGTTAACATGTCACTATGATCAGTGCTGTATATGTATAACTTGTTAAAATCTGTAACAGCCAACATTGATCCAGTATTTGATAATGAAAAACTTCTTGATGGAAACTGCTCAGTTGCTTCAGGTAGAGCAATACTCCACAAGAGATTGGCCTGCATATCGTATGCATAGATGCTGTAGTTGTCTTCTACATAGAAACGGTCACCTGCATTTGATAGGGTTATGAAACTACCACTCCAACTAAAATCGTCCAGTGACAGAGTACAGCTGAAATGCGAATCATACATTCTGAGATAAGTAGAATGCTTCACCAGAATCGTCCCATTATTTGTAACACGGATGAGAGGATTACCAGGAAGTTCTGAAGAACCCGAAAAAAAGGGATTTGAATTAACTGTTCTCTCCGCAAGATCGATGAGAATAAGCTTCTCATCGTTATAACAGTATCCCAGCAGGTACCTGCAGTCTGGAGAAAACGTCATTCTCCAGATGTCACCGGAATATGAAATGCTGTCTATCAAGGTGTTCCCCTCAAAATGAAGGATGTAATCCTTATCAACCAGAATAGTATGCCATTCAAATCCATTCTCCGATTCGACTCCATAGACTGTACCTAAATGTGTGTATGCAGGCTCAATCCGATCCAGGACATTAAGGCTCCATTCCTCAACGATGCGGATATCAGGTGAGGTCCAGCTTGATTCCGATGTAATCGCAGGTGGAATAACAAGCAATACTAAGCTGATGATATTAGTAATCATATTTTCCCTCTCTTTGGACACAATAAGATATACTCCAAAACACATGTCATTGGAAAATTATATACTAAATATTCTGATATATGTAAATGCATTAACTAAATCACTTGAGGATGTCAGTAATAATCAAAACATCCGGACTCAAGTCAAGCGAGGTCGGACTTACTTTCTTCTTACCTATACGCCTCATTCTATATTCAATATGATAGAATAAATAGAAAACGTCCCTAAGTTATCAGCAGGCCTTTCTTGAGCATGACCATGGGGTTGAAGGTGGCGAAATCAGCCTGGTGGACAAGCACCGTTTCCACCCTCTGGGGTCTTCCCTCCCCCTCCTTTGCATGGCACCCGATCATATTAATAATAGCCATCGGCATATCAAATCTGGCAGCGAGTATCGCACCGGATATGGGATGCCTCGCGTGTTTACCATGCAGGCTCTTTACGTAACCATCCCCGGTACGCTCGATTTCCAGCAGTTTTCCCACATCGTGAAGGAGACCGCCTGCAATAAGAATATCATGATCGATCTCGAACGGCAGTGTACAATTCGACTGTATAGCTCCGGCAAGGCCCAGGGCGCCTTCTGTTACGGCGATAGTATGCTGAATCAGATTGATTCCATGAGTATCGGTAAGCAGTGTGAAGGGTATCTTCTCAAGGTCATCCGGCTCCCATCCGCCCTCTTCTGCTGCTGTAGCCCAGATTTCTACGGTTTTCCGCCTGAGTTCAGAATCACTGATCTTATCAAGCTGTTCTCTAAAAAGACTCGCAATCTTCTTTTTCATGGATAACCCTTCTCATATTATACTTCACGGTTTTTCTGTACGATATTGAAAACCGCCAGAACAGAATATTTGTATTCAAGCTACAGTTCCGACTGTACTAAATCCTCGGTGAGTTTCCAGTCATCACCTTCCCGGAT
>JAIOSX010000193.1 GCA_021107345.1 Candidatus Aegiribacteria sp. | reverse complement strand
TATTTCTTTATTGACGATCACCAGATTATCAAAGAACGATCTTTTCATGAATTGAATAATCAGAAGAAAATATTCAATGCAAAATACATTAGTAGCCTCATTAAGAGCAAAAAGGATCTTCTAACGAATCAGACAGAGGAAGAGAGGGAGATTCTTTATAGTTTTTATCCTGAATTGAGGTAGGCTGTGCCTGTGAAGATACTTCTGATTGACAGGAAAATCGTAACACATGACAACGATATCAATCTCCAAGCCAATAAGAACGAATCCGTATTGGCAAGGATTCTAAAAAATGTATATTCATTTCCAGGACTGGAGAAACCGGTGTGGGCTAATATTATGGGAAAGGAGTATTTTAGGAATTGACCGTTTATAACATTTACAGGTTATTGAGCCTGAAAAAAAAGCTTGCTGTGAAACATAATCCTGATTGAACAAATACTGTTTTCATCGTTTCACAGCCTGCCGGGCGGATTGAACACCAGGGACAATATTTGTAGGGGAAAAAATGGTATACATAGGTATAAGTCAGAATACTGAATCAGAAAAAGCTGGCCGGCAAGCTGGCAGTGAAGCAAAAAATCAGATTCCCGGTGGTAAGGATTCGATCTCCTGGGTGCTGGGATTCTGCGGTGGTCGGCATGAACCGGATAAAGTCTTGAATGGAATTAGATCTGAATTAGGTAATGTTGATATCTATGGCGGTTCAGCGGTTGGAATAATCACAAACAGCTCACTTGGATACACCGGCTATGAATGTGGTCTGGCGGTATTTACCACTTCTTTCCCGGCTCCCAGAGTACTAATGAATGACGATTTAATGGCAAGTGAGTATGAGGCTGGCAGGAACCTTGGCCTTAGACTTGATGATGTAACTACAGAAGGCGACACCGTACTCATATTCTACGATAACACACGGTCAGCTCCCCCCCCCGTGCTTCATATAGGGAGCCAGCTAGTAGATGGTCTTTATACAGGACTTGGCGAGAAAAACCTGCATATTATCGGCGCCGGTATGATTGGCGATTTTATGTTCTCACCGAGTTTCGTTTTTGATGGCCATAAGAAGGTAAAGCATTCAGCCGTTGCCATTGTCCTTCCAGGAGAAATACTGCAATCTCATACAACACTGATGCATGGATGTTCTCCTGTAAGCTCTTTTGTGGAGATTACCAGGATAGATGGTCCTGTCCTCTATGAACTTGATGGCCGTTCCGCAATTGAAGTCATATCTGAGAAACTTTCTATAGACCTTGAAACCTTGCCTGAGATCATCCAATCCCTGATGTTGACTATAGGGGAAAAGCATGGGGATATTTATGCGCCTTTTAATGAAAAGGTGTATGTAAACCGCCTTATTATTGACTCAAACCTGGAGGATGGTTCTGTGACGCTCTTCGAAGCGGATTTCCACCAGGGAACAAAGGTTCAGATCATGTCTCGGGATAATCGGATGATGGTGGAATCAGTACAGAAAGGAACTTCTGAACTGCTCGAAACCATTGATATGGAAAAAGTGGAATTCGCCCTGTATATCGATTGTGCCGGGAGGGCTTGTAACTTCAGCGGTTCTGAAGTTGAAGAGGCTGGTATTATCAGGAAGATAATTGGGAACAGCATGCCGTTATTGGGCTTCTTTTCGGGCGTGGAGATCGCCCCGCTTCTAGGTCGAAGCCGTCCTCTGGACTGGACGGGCGTGCTAACAATATTCACAAGAGGGTAGAACTATGAATGCTATTCAGGCCGAAGGAAATTTTTATCGCCGGCAGTGTGATGAACTCGGAGGCCGTGTTCTACAATTGCAGAAGGAATTGAATCAAATATTTACTGATGCAAGGCGTTCGTACACCACTATTTCACTCATACTGAAAACATACGAACTTATTAATCACGATGTTTCCATTGAAGATATCGGGAAACGATTTCTCCAGGCGATCCTCGGTACAATGTGGGCTGATCGAGCTATAGTTCTTCGATACGATGAGGAAGCTGAAGTTTTCATATCACAATATTCTCTTGGTCTTAGTCAGGATTCTGAACCGATACTCAGTATCAATGACTCTGCACCTGAGTTCCTGTTCGTGAACTCAATGACAGAATCTACCCCTGTTACGGATTCTATCTGCAAAGCAATTGAATCAAAGTATGTACTGTGGATTTACGACTGCCACGAGGGGGTGGCTCTTCTGATTGGCAATGACATGGAGGATAGAAGATTCCGTCTGCCCTTCGTGGAGAAAGACAGGGATATCGTTGAAAGCTCCCTGAACGTTTTCATTGATATTGTCAAGAGAAAGGAAGCTGAGAAGGCGTTGCTGAAGTCGGAGGAAAGATATCGCATGCTTGTTCAGTCTTCGCCAGAGTCCATTTACATTTGCTGCGATGGCAGAGTTACATTTGGAAATAGTGCAGGGCTTAAATTACTTGGTATTGAAAACCAGGAAGAATTACTCGGTCACTCGTCGATGGAATTTATTCATTCGGAAGATCAGGAAAGCATCAGGGCAATGATTCTGGAAACCCTGGAAAAAAATCATGAATCTTCTCTCATAGAGGTAAGGTTCAGAAGGAAGGATGGTTCCACCGTTGAAACTGAGGTTGTTGCAATCCCCTTCGTTTTCCAGGACAGGCCTGCAGTTCAGATAGTTGCCATTGATATTTCCGAGCGTAAAAAGATGGAGAAAGAGCTTATAAAGGTTCAGAAAATTGAATCCCTTGGCATCCTTGCCGGTGGAATTGCCCATGATTTCAATAATATTCTTATGGGTATTCTGGGGAATATTGAACTGGCTATTGCATATTCGAATCCCGAAAGAGAAGAATACGATTTCCTTGAAAACGCTCATAGCGCATCAAACCGGGCGAAGGAACTGACACAGAAACTGCTGACTTTTTCCAAGGGCGGAATTCCGTTGACCAAATCTACAAGATTGGCGGACATTATTACCGATTCCGTCAATTTTATCCTCAGTGGTTCAAGTATCATGTGTGATTATTCACTGCCTGCCGGCCTGTGGCCTGTAGATATTGATGTGGTTCAGTTCAGACAGGTGATCGAGAATCTGACTATCAACGCGAATCAGGCAATGCCGAATGGAGGCACCTTCTCGATTGAAGCTGAAAACACTGACGAAGAAACCATGAAGTCACTGCAACTCAGTGAAAAGAGGTATGTTAAGCTTACCATAAAGGACCAGGGAGTAGGAATATCCGATAAGGATCTCCAGAACATATTCGACCCGTATTTCACAACAAAAAACGGAGGCAGCGGCCTTGGCCTCGCAACCACGTATTCCATAATTAAGAAGCATAACGGCTTGATTACTGTCGAATCCGAAATCGGCAAAGGAACGAAGTTCACCATCTATATCCCTGCTTCCGAAAAAGAACCTACTGAGGGAACTAAAAAGAAGGATGATCCTAAAACAGGTCATGGGAAAATCCTGGTGATGGATGACGATGAGCCAGTGAAGATGGTTGCTGTTCATATGCTGGCCAAATTAGGATTCAGTACCGTAACCGCCAGTGATGGAAACGATGCAATAAAGCTTTACAAAACCGCAATGGAATCGGGAGAACCCTTTAACTGTGTCATTATGGATTTGACTATACGTGGAGGAATGGGCGGACAGGAAACAATAGGCATACTGCTTGAAATAGATAAAGATGTAAAAGCTATAGTTGCAAGCGGATACTCCAATGACCCCGTTATGGTTAACTTCCGTGATTACGGATTCACCGGCATTATCAAAAAGCCGTTCAATATAAGCGAACTGAGTGAATGCATGTTTAGTATTATAAACGGCTGAGAAATCCGACTTTCTGAATAGTTTATCGCTACATTCATAATTAAATCAAAGATTCCTGGCTAACCCCTCAGCCAGGGTGTTGTGCTTGAATACTTATCGATTTCAAGGTCCAGTGCGGTAGAGATTGTTTTGTACTCATTATCACCGGTCAAGGAAGTAATTACCTTTACTATAAGGCTGTCAGTGTCCAGAAGGCTGGAAGGCATGTGAATCAGCATCCCCCCTGTAACTTTCTCTATGAACCTTGCAAGACGCCT
>JAIOSX010000288.1 GCA_021107345.1 Candidatus Aegiribacteria sp. | reverse complement strand
TTCGGGCGGGATGTGATCAGCAGTACACATCCAATACCACAGAACTACTCTCTAAGGCACCTTAAACTCGATACATGGACTTCCAAATGGTGGAAAAACACTATCAGACATGTTCTGACGGATGAAAACACACGTCTCTCATATGATTAATGCCCTATTTCCCGTATTTCCAGTATGTAAACGAGCGGGTATATCTCGGGATTGAGAGGGATAGCAAGGTATCCGTGTTCATCGATGACTATTTTCCATTTGTTAATTTCCTGCCAGCATGGTACAGCCACTTCGCAGGAATACATGTACTGTCCGCCGTCATCGTATATGTCATAGATGGGAGCATCCTCAGCAAAACCCTGCCTGACCCACAGCATACCTTCAGCGTCCATCGCAAGGTCGGAGGTTGCCCTGTGGGTCCTGATTGGATCAATATTAAATCCTGCGTCACTTCCGGTAGCCTCTATATAGCTCAGTCTGGCCATTTCGATCTCCCTGCGCATGAAGTCCTCGCTTTTACCGTGCTCACTGTATGGCACGCTTATCGTCTGCACGATGCTTCCATCAGGAGCGTAGCAGTCGATGGTGTACTCGTCAGTGGAGTACTCCGATACCCACAGCATCGTATCCGACATTACAGTATAGCAGAGTGAAGTGGTAATCTGGTATTTATACTCCATATCGATCGGTGCGGAATTCTCGATGTAGACGTATTCGGGTTCAGCCGCGTCATGCCACCTGGCCAGCCCGTTACCTCCGGAATTCATATTGTGGAAGAGGTACATTCCAGCGAATGAGGAATCTCCATAAGGCTGCAGCTTGAAGAGGCTCGAGGGGTTATCGAACAGTATCTCTCTTACGAAGACGAAACTGGTGTCAAAAACCAATGCTTTTCTGTCGTAGTACGAACCGATGAGCAGGTTACCGTTATTCAGACGAGTAAGGTCCTCGGGGTAATTGCATTCCCCCGGACCGTTCCCGATAGCAGATATAGAATACATATGATCACCACTCCGCGAGAAGATCCTGACTTTTTTGAATCTGGAATCGGATATTGCGATTCGATCCGGATTAAGGAAACATGCATCGAATATTTTCGCGAAGACATAACAGGAATCACCGGTTTCGATTCCAATGGAATCGATTGGGACGAGTTGAAAATCGATTCTCCTGGAACCGAACTCATCATCGGTGCTGTCACAACCGATCAATACCAGAATCTGTAGTAGTACGCAGATAGTGTAAACATGTTTTTGCATAGCAAAACACCTTTCAATATTTAAGAATAAGTCAGACGTTGTATATTTCTATGTTTCTATTCCTTTTACTTCTTGAGCGGAAGATGCATTCGTTGGCTACTACTATCTAGTTTTACAAGTATACAAGTATAACCATTCATACTTCAGAGGGGACATGTATCCGTATACCGAGTCTCCAGTATACATCTGCCGGCAATTACGTCTGACTGCGGGTAGTTCCGGGCAGTATCGTTTCAGGCAGGAATCGGAGGCTTATTGGGACGAATATGCTGTTCCGAGAACATTCACGGAACGGCTTGAAATCAAGATTCCTGTTGCTTAATTAGTCAATTCGCTTCACCAGGCTATCTGACTGTTTCCAAGCTTGACCGGTGACCCCGAAAATACTATGACTTCCAAAAGGGCAGCCGTATCATCCGGGGTATAAAGGGTGATGTATGAGGGGGGCCTGGAGAATCCAGACAGGCTGGTCAGAGTTCTCTGAAGTTTACAGATTGTTCATAAGATGCCGGTAATTCAACTTGGAATTATGTCTGCGATATTCCGGATATCGTTTCAGGATGGCCTTAGTCTGGAGCCATATGACAAGAACAGGACTTGTTCGTGAAGTAAGGGGAGATCAAGCACTCATCTGTCCTGCGGATGATAATGAGTGCGATTCCTGTGAAGCCAGACATGCATGCCTTTCACTTTCCGGTGGAGCCGACAGAAATGCTGATTTCTGGATGCAGAACGACATTGGCGCTTCTCCTGGAGATCTGGTGGAACTTGAACTGAAATCTTCTTCATCTCTGACCATAATCGCGTCAACTTTTCTCCTTCCCGTGTTTCTCCTGTTCGCAGGATACCTGTTAATGATGAACGGCCCCGATTCGCAGCGAGCTCTGGGAGCTGGCGCAGGACTTGTTGCCGGAATTGCAGCTGCCATCGTAATCAATAAACGCTTGGGAGCTGGAAAAGATTATAATATGCAAATGACGAAAATCCTGAAAAGAGTTGAAAGCGATCCTGCCGGGAGAGCCTTATCTGATAAAGCTGGAAGGAAATAATGATGATTGATGAGATGAGAGACCTTGCCGAAAGGATAGTTGATCAACTTCGCTACCGCTCCGTGGATTACGGTGATGCCAGGGTTGAAAACACCGATCTTGAAAGCCTGACTTTTAGAAAGCAAAGACTGGCTGAGGCTGAGCTTCAGGATGGCCAGGGAGTTGGTATCAGGGTTCTTGTTAACAGATGCTGGGGTTTTGCCTCGTGCAGCGGATTCGATTCTGATCTGGTTGAAAAAACCGT
>JAIOSX010000293.1 GCA_021107345.1 Candidatus Aegiribacteria sp. | reverse complement strand
AATTCGAATTACCTCCTCACAGATCCAGGGCAGGCAGGGGTATATCCTGCATGCCTATATGGATCCTTACTATTCCTCCAGCTACTTCACGAGATGCATTCTCGGCCAGACGCGGAATATTATTCTCCTGACTAAGGTGGGCAAGAACGCAAACCTTCATATCTTTATGATAAACCGCCCCAAGAAGATCCGAGGCTGTTCTATTCGACAGGTGTCCTGTTGTTGAAGCTATCCTCTGTTTCAGGTGCCAGGGATAACTGCCGTTCCACAGCATCTCCTCATCATGGTTGAACTCCAGAATCACGGCGCTGCAGGCTTTCAGATTCGCTTCAACCAGGGGGCTGGATTTACCGAGATCAGTTGCGATTCCCAGCCTTCCAGAGTCCCATTCTATCACGTAACCTGATGGGTCGGCCGCATCGTGGGCAACACTGAAAGCACTTACTGTAAAGGAATGGAAATCCACACCTGTTCCATTTTCAAGGATTTCGGTACCCGGAAGTTTCCCCAGGTTTCTTCTGGAGGCACTTAGAGTACCGCTGGAACCGTACACGGGAATTTTCCATTTTCGGGCCAGCACACCGGCACCCTTTGTGTGATCCGAATGCTCATGGCTCAGGAAAAGAGCTTCCGGACAGATACCTTCGAATCCCGAAGCATGGAGTCTATCAGTATGCTTCTTTCCGCTCAGTCCGGCATCAAAGAATACCATGCAACCGTCATGCTCGATCACGAAGGCATTTCCCCGGCTTCCACTTGCCAGCACACCAAGCCTCATAAAATACCACTTCCAAGGAGCAGTATCTTCAAATACATCCAGTATTCTCCTCTAATCTCCGAGCATTCTATCAAAGCTGTGAGAATCTTCTGCTCAATGTACATTATCGGACACACTCCTAGTAGTAACACGTTGAAATACAGCTGAATCAATTGGAAAATCAGTGCTTCCCTGCTCGCCCCAGAAATTCCTCATCACCCAGGCATTATCAGAAGATAGCGAATTGAGACTGAAGACACATACACCTCTGATACCCTGAGCAAGTGCTTCGGATGCTCCTGCAGTCGCGCTGGACATCGGTTGGTTGTAAATGCCTATACCATGAATGACTCTTTCCGGGCACACTGCCGCCCCCTGAATCGCCAGTTCCCTTGCCTTCTGTGTATTGGTCGTGTAAGCCATGGTACATACAAAATCAACTAATCCTGCATCCAGCCATGACCTCCAATCACAGGAATAATGAGATTCTGCTTCATTTGGATCGGCCATTACAGCACATGACAATAGTACTCCGGGAGCCTCGCTTCTAAGAACCGACCTTACAGTCTCCACAGTCCGGGTTACATTGTTGATTTTCCAGAGAGACCACATATCTGTGAGCTCTTCGTTCTCCCCGTATCTCCTGAACATTTCCAGGGGATCAAGCCCAGTTTCCAGAAAGAACATACCTGCTGACAACGGTTCAAAACCGAAGGATGGGTTGGGATATCTTATATAATCAAGATGAATACCATCCACGTTGTAGTTCATCGCTATCTCCGCGGCTACTTTCGCAACGAATGCCCTTACTTCGGGGAATGCCGGTGAGAGTGTCGCTCCTACTAACCCATTCCGGTCGCATTCATCCCTTGTATAATCCCTTGTTGATTGACCATTCCTATCGGTCATGAACCATTCCGGATGGGTATACCAGATATGCGTGGAATCATTCGGGGGCACCGTTGCGGACCAGACAAGGAAAGCGTTTATCCAGGCGTGAACCTCCATCCCTCTGGGTCTTGCTCTTGCAATTGTATATGCAAGTGGGTCAAAACCATCCTGAAAAGCTGCCCTGGGGAGTATAGATGAACTGTAGTATGCTTCGGCTCTCCCGGCTACCTGAACGATTATTCCATTTGCTCCCGCATCTGCGGCTCTGTCTATCAGTTCATCGATAGATTCAGGGCTTTGCAGGCCATCTCTTACAACCCAGAAGTATCGTCGGTCGCATACCTGATTCCCCGCATACGCACCCTGGATCGCAATGAAAACCAGAACCGACAATAGAATGGTACTAATTCTCACGTCTGCCACCCTTCTCGGATAGATAAATTTCCGAAAATGACCTCAGGAAATGTTCTATATCCACAGTAGTGTTACATATATCTATCGAAAAACCAAGATACTGATCTGGATTGGAAATATCCCACCCTGTTCTATCAAGGTAGGATAATCGGTCAGTAGAGTTGTAAGAGGGAAGGATTATGTTCTCCTTTTCCAGTTTAAGATGAAGTTTATCAGGCACATGGCTTAACTCTAAAAGTGCGGTTCCAGGTAGAATGCGCTCTAAATCACCTCCGATGATAGAGTACCTGACATTGAATGAATCAAGCCCATCAAGAAGGTCAGCTCTAAGTTGATTGACTATCCTGCTGCGGGGCTCTATGCTGGTTCCCATAACATCCATCGCGGCAATCATACCGGATATTCCGGGTATGTTGGCCATAGACGTCAGCTCCGGTGCGACACTCGCAAGCCATGGATCTACATCTGCCATCACAATCGCTGCTGCCCCTGGGGGACCTCCTATTTTAAGGGAACATACTGTGATAAGGTCGATATCGGTCCTGGATATGTCAATATCAATTCTTCCTGCCGCATCACACGCATCCGTATGGAACCAGGCTCCAGCTGAACGCGCTGTTTCTGCAAGTTCCCCTACCGGTTGAATGGTTCCGGAAATTCCGTTGACCCAGGCACATGTGACCAGACCGGTTTTATCGGATACTGCTTCTTTGAGCGATTCCGGGATTATCCTGCCGGAACCGTCAATCTCAAGAACGCTTACAATTGATCCTTCACTTCTAAGAATTTTCAAGGCGGCAACTACTGAAGATTTCTCAACCGGGGAAGCTGCAATGTGTCCTCTTCCCGCCTTCCTCGCCAGCCGTCCGGCGGATAGAATTGAAAGACCGTTGGCCATACCACCGTCGCTACAGAACACAGCCGTTGATCCACCAAAAGAACGGGCTGTACGTTCCTTCAGATCTTCCAGAACCTCCTGTGCCCGTCTTCCGGGGAGGTTAGTGGCTCGTGGATGTCCGTACCCCTGCTGCAGAGCTTGCGTAACAGCCCTTTCTGCCTCTGCATGGAGAGGCAAAACCGTAAGATTGTCAAGGTATGTTGTCTTCTTCAGCGGATTAATCCTATCCTGGTCAGAAATGATCGGCAAATTCTTCCTTCGACGGTCTGGCAAAGAGTTCTCCGATGGCTTTCCTCGCCGGGATCTCGTTGTTAATTATTTTGCGTACAGTACTGGTTATGGGCATCTCCACATTGTATTCATCGGCAAGCAGCATCACCGCGGTAGCTGTATCAACTCCCTCTGCAAGCCTAAGGCATGCAACGCCGGTTCCCTTTGCAATAGAGGAGCCGTACAACCGGTTATGACTGTATGGAGAAAAGAGAGTTGCCTCGTAATCACCCAGATGAGAAAGTCCGTATACGCTTCTCCAGTCACCACCCATTGCAGCAACCAGTCTTGCCACCTCCTGCGGAGCCCTCGCCATGAGTGCTCCCTTGAGGCCGGAGTGGTTCAACCCGTCAAGTATCCCGGCTGCGATTCCAATAACATTCTTCGCTGCCGCTCCCACCTCACAGCCTATGATATCACGGGACCAGTAAAAACGAATTAATTCACTGCTCAGCAGCCCTGCAATGCGCACAGAATCGTCTTCGTCTTCCGATGCGATTATCATGCAGCTGGGCACTCCTGCAACAAACTGCTGGGGATGTCCCGGACCTACCCAGATCGAAAGGCTCCGTGGCTCCAGACCTTCCTCTCGAGATATCTCGGTAAGCCTTTTTCCGGTATCCTTTTCTAAACCTTTCATGCAGAGTATCAGGTCGGCTGCTGACATATCAACCTCTCTGAGTTTCCTGCACAGGTTTCTGAACTTCTGGGCTGGAACTGTAACAATAATCACATCGGAGCCGGACACTTCTTCTAAATCACTGGTCAATCGAATATCTTGCGGGAGTTCCAGGTACCTGTTCTTCCTTGTTTCCCGAAGAGTAACAAATTCAGGGATGCCTTCAGGCTCCCAGCCTGTGACGGTATTTCCAATCCTGGATCCGTACCATAGATGGAAGCTGCCCCATCTTCCACACCCGAGAACCGCTTGTGTTAACGGCATGCTATTCTATCCCGTCCTGCTCCTTCTGCGGCCGGGGTATTGTCTCAACAGTTCCGTACTGCTCAAACAGCCTTCCCCAGCCTGTATCGAGGGCTTTCCTGATCCGTTTCTTTCCGACAAGATTGAGCCAGAAGACAACATGATAAAGCCTGCTGGCAAAAAAGGCCCACGGTACGATGGGAGTTCTGAGGAGAAAATTCTCCATAGGTTTCAGCCAGCCATGATAG
>JAIOSX010000028.1 GCA_021107345.1 Candidatus Aegiribacteria sp. | reverse complement strand
CTTTACACGCGATAGAGGAGTAGATCAACTTCATTCGAACACAGAGTCAACGCAGAGAGCAAGCCCTGAACTTCCCTTCCTTTCATGATACTTTTAGTTTATTTTCAGAAGCAAATGGATTTACTGGAAAATATTGAGTCAAAAGAACCGCATCCGCCCCTCGCCGATCTCCTCCGTCCCCGAAAACTGGAGGAGGTGGCGGGACAGGATCATTTGCTGTCGGAAAACTCAGCTTTCAGGATGGCCCTTAAAGAGGGCGTTCTTGGATCATTCATACTCTGGGGGCCGCCGGGGTCCGGGAAAACAACTCTTATTCTGCTCGTTTCGGAGTACACCGAACAGAATTTTGTCCGGTTCAGCGCTGTTACAGGAGGGGTAAAACAGGTAAGAGCCATAGTGCAGGACGCTTCAAGGCTCAGGCGGAACGGAATAAGGACGCTGCTCTTCGTGGACGAAATTCACAGGTTCAACAAAGCGCAGCAGGACGCTTTCCTGCCCCATGTTGAGAACGGCACAATAACACTTGCGGGAGCCACAACGGAAAATCCCTCTTTCGAAATAATTGCTCCACTTCTCAGCAGGTGTACGGTTTACCTTCTTAAAAGGCTTGAGGAATCACACATTATTTCAATTCTCGAAAGGGCTGCAGGGCATACCGCATTCAGTGAAATGAATCCGGGGGGTATTCAGGAGGGAGTGTTGCGCATGATTGCCCTGGCTGCAGACGGAGATGGAAGACGGGCTCTGAATATTCTTGAACTCCTGGCCGGGATGGCTGCAGGAGATGTTGTAACTGTTGAACTGACCGAGAAGGCGATCTTATCCTCACCGCTCCGCTACGATAAGTCCGGAGAAGAACACTACAATCTTATAAGCGCTCTTCACAAGTCGCTGCGCTCGGGAGATGTAGATGCCTCTTTGTACTGGCTGGCCAGGATGATGATTTCAGGTGAGAATCCTCTTTACATCGCACGCAGGATGATTCGCTTCGCTACTGAAGACGTAGGTCTGGCAGATCCATCCGCACTTACGGTAACGATGAGAGCCGCAGATTCCTGGAGGTTTCTGGGGTCTCCCGAGGGAGATCTTGCTCTGGCTGAAGCTGTATGTTACCTTGCCCTTGCGCCTAAATCCAATTCCGTTTACTCTGCCTGGAAGAAAGCTGTTTCATCGGCTTCGCAGAGCGGCAGTCTTCCGGTTCCCCTGCACCTGCGGAATGCGCCTACTAAACTTATGAAGAGGCTGGATTATGGACGTGATTATCAGTATGCTCATTCACAGCCTGGAAAGGTTGTGACCCACAGGAATTTTCCCGATGAAATAGAGGAGGAGGAATACTACATTCCTTCAGACTCGGGGAGGGAATCAGCGATAAGCGGAAAACTGACCGAGTGGAAGAGGGTTAGAGACAAAGTAAGGAAGGAGAGGGGTAATTCTTGAATCCTGAATCGTCATCTGCCATTCTACGCATGAAAATGGTTTATAGAGACCTGGTGGACGCAGGAATTACCGATGAGCGTATTCTCAATGCTTTCAAGAAGATACCAAGAGAAGATTTCGTTCCCCACGGTACAAGCCTTGTTGACGCTTACGGCAATCATCCCTATCCCATTGGATTCGGCCAGACCGTTTCACAGCCATATATTGTTGCTTTCATGCTTCAGATGCTTGAATGTGAACCGGGAAACAGTATACTTGAAATAGGGACAGGTTCAGGTTACCAGACGGCCATTCTAGCGTCCATGGGCATGAAAGTGGTTACACTTGAGCTTATACCGGACCTGGCCGTCAAAGCAAAGAAGGCCGTTCTTGCCGTAGTTCCCGGGGCGGATATCAGGTTCATTGTGGTTGACGGATACAATGGATGGGCACCAGGGGGCCCATACGACTACATAATCGTATCCGCTGCTCCTGCGCAAATACCTGATGGACTTGAAGAACAGCTGAATCCGGAATACGGCAGGCTTGTATTGCCTATGGGAGACTGGTTCCAGAGATTAATATCCGTAACCAGAAACGGTGATGACCTGGTTATGAAAAAATCGCTTCCTGTAAGATTCGTTCCACTTGTGAAGCCGGGAAGACAGTAGAAAGGGAGAAGAGTTTACTATGGATGCAAGCAGACCTGAGTCCATTATTCTGACAGGCAGTCGGAAGAAAGAAATACTGGAATGGATTGATGATAGAATTCCATTTCCGTGTTTAATGTATGAGAATCCTGAGAAATATGACAATTCCGGAAGAATGTTCTTAGTACTTTTCTGTCCCGGTGATAATCAGGAACTTGAGAAGATGTACCAGAAGGTTGGAAGGAGTCTTCTTTCTTCAGGTGTTCCGGCAGCCGTTGTCCTCTCCTTTCCACCTGATTTCGGAACCGGGTTTCCCGTATTCCTTAATAAGAGCGATTTTGCCTTTAGAATACTCAGTAGAATGGCATGTTATGCCGGAGTGCTTGCGGGAGAAGCAGTGAACCTGAACTGTATTTTGTGGGAAAGAACCGGTTCTCTTTTACCCTTTTTCATTCATAACATGAACAATATCCTTGCGAGAATCATGGGGAATATAGAACTGGCTGGATTTCATAGCGGTCAGACCGATAAGGTGAAAGAAAAACTCTCCATTGCTCTTGAAGGCACAGAGGAACTCAGGAATTTCCTTGAGAGGCTGTCCGTATATTCCACAGCTGATGATGATGACAGTGAATGGAGCCTTGGGAACGAGGCGGACGTACTGGAACTCAGTCAGATGTCCAGTGGAACTTCAGTTAAATTCACATACGAAGAGAAGAGCGGAATGCCCCGGAAGCTCCATGTCAGAAAAAACCTGATGAACCTCCTGACAGGACTGATTGCCGCTTCTGCTACTATCTCGGTCAATGGCTGCGGATCCGTAGAAATGTCTGCGTCCCTGCAGGGGGAAGCAGCGGAATTCAAAGTAAACTGGAATTCCACATCGAAGAGCTCCGGACTGTGTCCCAACAGCATGGATTCTGCTGCTGACCTGCTCACCCGGGCCGCGATGCTTGCTTCTCATTCAGCACTGTCATTCAGGCTGAATGTATGGAACAGGGATGGTGGATCCGCTTCACTTCTTGTACCGGTCAATGATGAGAATCTCTGATATGCCGGTCGGTGGATCAGGTGTTTCCGGGTCAAAGACCGAAACGTTAGATACTGTACTCGAACTTTTTCAGTGCGAGCCCTCATCCAGACTGACTTTCCGGCAGATCGCCGCAAGGCTGGAAGGCGAACACCCTGACCTTTCGGGAGCCGTTGAGCAACTCGTTGATAACGGGCAGCTGTGGCCGGCCGGTGGTGGAAGATATGCGCTTCCCTCGGAACTGGGGATTTCGGCGGGAACCATCATCATTCGCGCGGATGGCAGCGGTTTCGTCAAGACACCCGGAGAGAGGATAGAGATAGATGCCCGTAACGCAGCAGGCTCACTTGATGGTGATCTTGTCATGGTCAGAAAGCTTGAGACCCTTCCGGGAGAGGGCCGTTACAGGGGTAAGGTAGAAACTGTACTCAAACGCTGCAGGCAGGGTATAAGCGGGATAGCAAGAAAAAAAGGTAGAAAATGGGTGATTGACCCGGTGAATCCTGTACTTCCAAGAGAAATAGTACTCAGAACAGTTTCCGATAGTGATATCTCACAGGGAAGGCTTGTATTTGCGACGTTGGATTATTCGGGAAAGAAACTTGCAGCCGATTTGAAGAAAGACCTGGGAAGCCCCTCTTCTCCCGGAGCGTTGATAGATTCGGTGGTGCTTGATCACGGCCTTCACGATGAATTCCCGCTGAGTGTGGTGAAAATTGCTGAAGAACTGGCTTCAGAGCCCTGGTCTCTGGAAGGAAGAAAGGATTTCCGGGATCTTCTGACCGTTACCATTGATCCCGTGGACGCAAAGGATTTCGATGACGCTGTTTCACTGTTGATCGAGGATGATATCAGGATTCTGTATGTGCATATAGCGGATGTCGCCCATTACGTTGCTTCCGGCAGTCAGATTGATAACGAGGCTGAACTAAGGGGGACAAGCGTATACCTTCCGGACAGGGTGTTACCCATGCTTCCTCAGGTACTTTCCAACGGTGCCTGTAGCCTGAAACCTGACGAAGAAAGGCCAACGAGAACAGTTGTGATGAAGTTCGACAAATCCGGTGAACGTCTGGAATTTACTATAGTTCCTTCCGTTATACGTTCGGACAGAAGGATGACCTACGAAGAGGCTCTTGAGTATCTGGAAGGCCACGGGACCGGGGAAGAGCTCCGGCAGCTTTTCGATTCAATGGGAATTCTTTCCGCGGACCTTGACTCCATCCGCCTCAGAAGGGGTGCTCTTGACCTGGGGAGCAGCGAGTACCGGGTTGTTTTCGGCGAAGACGGCTGGCCGGAGGGTTTCAGACCCGTTCCTTCGGACAGGGCACACAGGATGATCGAGAATTTCATGGTTGAAGCCAACAGAGCCGTTGCTGATCACTGCATGTGGTCAGACCTGCCTGTTCTTTTCAGAGTACATGACGAGCCGGTATCCATATCCGAGGAGCGTCTGGTGCGGCAGCTTGCCCAGCTTGAAATAGCGCTTCCCGGAGGGAAAATACACAGCCCTTCTGTTCTGAAGAAGATACTTGACAACCTCGTGGATTCACCCCTGCATGACCTCGCGGTTGAGTATATCCTCAGATCCATGCAGAAAGCTGTCTATCTGCCGTCGAATACCGGGCATTTCGGGTTGGCTTTGAGGAGTTACCTGCATTTCACAAGCCCGATCCGCCGCTATCCCGACCTGCTTGTTCACCAGGCGCTGGCAATGCAGGAAAAGGGTGAGATCCCTGTTCTGGATTCCAGTCCTTCAGAACTTGCTGAATCATCCAATGCAAGTGAGGACAACGCTGAGAGCGCGGAGAGGGAAGCTGACGAACTCATGGCCATGCTTTTCCTGTCAAGGAATATCGGAAAGACTTTCAATGGAGTGGTTACCGGTGTAAAGAACTTCGGTGTTTTCGTAAGACTGGAAGGTGTTCCTGTTGAAGGTCTGGCCCATAGATCGGATATCCTGCGAGCTTCCATTCCCTTCACGGAGTCTGGGGGACCCTATCATGAAGGTTCGCTCCTCAGGGTTGAGGTTCTCACCGTTGATCCCATGAAAAGAAAATTGTCACTGAAACCACTCAGGGAATGAAACATGAAACGCTTGATTGACTTTACTGCATTGGCGGATACGATTCAGGAATGGATAAAGGAGACTGTATCCGGAGCATCCGCGACCGGTGTGGTTGTCGGCCTGAGCGGTGGGCTGGACTCTGCGGTTTCAGCTGCGCTGTGTGCTGAAGCCCTGGGAACTGAGAATATACTCGGATTGATAATGCCCTGCGGGAGCATGCAATCGGATACGGATGATGGTGTGAAAATAGCGGAACACCTTGGAATAGGATACAGGACTGTCGATCTTTCTCCTGTCCTGCAGACCTTCTCCGGCAGCCTTGATGATACATCTGTATTGAATCTGGCGAACATCAAATCACGGCTGAGAATGGCTATGCTGTACGCTCATTCTTCGGGAAGGCTCGTCCTGGGAACCAGCAACTACTCGGAGATACTTGTCGGCTACTGGACGAAGTGGGGGGATGGGGCCGCCGATCTTCTTCCCATCGGGAGATTGTACAAGAATGAGGTAAGAGAGTTAGCCGCGGTTATCGGATTGCCTGAATGGGTTATCGACAGAGTACCGTCCGCAGGGCTCTGGCCGGGGCAGAGTGATGAGGAGGAAATGGGAGTTTCCTACGAGGATATCAGAGCATATTTCCAGGGAGGGAATATCTCCGTGTCAGCAGCCACAATAATAGAAAAGATGGTCAAGTCTACGGAACATAAAAGGAATCCGATAGTATATTTCAATGCCAGAAAATGGATGGAGGACAATGGCTGAAAGAAGAACCGCTCTGATCAGCGCATGGAACAAGAAGGGGCTGGATGAGCTGGCCTCAGGGCTTTCCAGCATAGGATGGAAAATATACGCGTCAGGAGGTACCGCGGACCATATTCAAAAGAGCGGAACCGACGTGATCCCTACCGAGGATATCACAGGCATAAGTTCACTGCTGGGCGGAAGGGTCAAAACCCTTCATCCCGAACTTCACGCTTCTATCCTTGCCGCAGGAGAAGACAGGGTGAACAGAATAAGGGAAGGCAAGTCGGTATTCGACCTGGTGGCCGTCGATTTCTATCCCTTCGAAAAAACAGCCGGAATGGAAGCGGATGATCCGGAACTGGTTGAATTTATCGATATCGGTGGCCCAACAATGGCCCGCGCCGCTGCCAAGAACTGGCATCATGTCATATCAGCTGTCGGATGCGATGTGTTCCCTGCTGTGCTTGAAGCTATTTCAAACGAACATGACAATGAGGAGTTCAGACGGATGATGGCATCGAGAACCTTCGATATTACATCGCGTTACGATCTTGAGATATCATTGAGCCTTGAGCGGGGATTTGTGCCCGAGCTCCGGTACGGTGAGAATCCTCATCAATCAGCTGTTGTGCATTTTACATGGCCCAGAAAAGGCTTTGGAAGCGCGGAGATCCTGGGCGGAAAAGCCATGAGCTACAACAATTTTCTGGATGCCACCGCCGCATGGGATCTCACGGTAGATATGCCGGAAGATTCCATTGCAGCCGTTCTCATAAAGCACGGTAATCCCTGTGGTGCCGGAAGTGGAAAGACTCCCAGGGAAGCTTTCGATAACGCTTTCAGAGCTGACAGTATCTCACCGTACGGAGGGATACTCGCCCTGAACTGTAATGTGGACATGGAACTCGTTGCCAGATTGAAAGGAATATTTCTGGAAATAGTAATGGCTCCTTCATTCGATGAAGATGCTCTGCTGCGGCTTCAGAAAAGGAAGAAGCTGAGAATACTAAGGATACCGGACGACAGCGCGGGTGGAAGGCAGGTCAGAAGCATCCGGGGAGGACTTTTGATTCAGGACCCGGATCCCCTCAGCGGTCTGGAAGAGATAAATGTGGTTTCAGCACGACAGCCGTCAGATCAGGAGCTGGTTGCCATGGATATCCTGTGGCGGGTATGCAGGTCCGTTAAAAGCAACGCCATAGTTATTGGCGACAGTATGGGTACACTTGGCGTGGGGGCAGGTCAGATGAGCAGAATCGAAAGCCTTGATCTCGCCGTCAGAAGGGCGAAAAGGGAGGGGCACTCCCTTGAAGGTGCGGTACTGGCTTCCGACGGATTATTCCCCTTCAGAGACGGACCTGACCGGGCTGCCGAAGAGGGGATTGCTGCAATAGTGCAACCGGGAGGATCCATCCGCGATCAGGAAGTAATCGATGCTGTGAATCAGCATGGCATGGCCATGGTATTCACAGGAACCCGGCATTTCAAACATTAGACTGGATCAATAAATGCTTAAACTCCTTTTATTTCTATTATCTGTATCGTTGCCCTTAATGTCAGCATCCCTTCATCACGTGGATTCACTCATCCTTTCCGGGTTGAATGAGCAGGCTATTTCGGAACTCCTTGAACTCCTGAGGGAAGATGATATTCCCCGGAACGTTATTCTTTACAGAATTGCCGGTATTTATCATGGAACTGGAAGGGAAGACGAATGCATTCTTCTACTTGACAGCATTCAGCAGGATTCCGGAGAGGATCTGTACGGATGGAAAGTATCCCTCCTGGATATGTCCAGGAGATCCGAAGAGGCTCTGGCCATGGTACCTTCCGAAGACATCCTGCTTAGATTGTGGCTTGAGAAGG
>JAIOSX010000094.1 GCA_021107345.1 Candidatus Aegiribacteria sp. | reverse complement strand
CTCCTGCGGCGTTGCGGATTCAGTTACATAGCCCTGCTATGCGCCATCATCCGCGCCTTGCAGGAACACCAAATAACTTCGCAATTACACAACATCTGACACTTGACATGACACTAGTATACATCTGATCATACTGCAAGCATAACCCCGGACCGGTTGAAAGAATTCCCTGAAGGGCAGTTATGGATCAGGAACTATCGTTTGCCGCGTACTGAAGAAGGTAGAGATTGTAATAGATACCTCTTCTGGCAAGCAGTTCCTGATGATTGCCCCTCTCAAGAATTCTTCCATCATCTATTACCAGTATCTGATCAGCCTTCTGTATTGTACTGAGCCTGTGGGCAACTACGATACTGGTACGATTTTTCATAAGCACATCTATGGCGTTCTGTATCAGCTGCTCGGTTGCAGGGTCAACATTGCTCGTGGCTTCATCAAGCACGAGAATCTTCGGATCGTGAGCCAGGGCCCTGGCGAAACAGATAAGCTGTTTCTGTCCGGTGGAAAGGGTGGCTCCCCTTTCAGCCATGACAGTATCAAAACCCTCCGGAAGTTTCTCGATGAAGGGTGTGACCTGAACCATGTCCGCAGCGTTACGTACCTGTTTTCTTGTAAGGTCATGTCCAAGGCGTATGTTGTCCTCTATACTCCTGCTGAAGATGAAGGCATCCTGCAGGACTATGGAAATGCTCTCCCTGAGCGTTTGTACAGGCAGATCCCGGAGGTCGACGCCATCCAGAAGTATCCTGCCGGAATCAACATCGTAGAATCTGCATAAAAGGCTGATTATGGAAGTCTTCCCCGCTCCCGTTGGACCGACCAGCGCAACACTCTTTCCTGATTCGACCTTGAAACTGACATGACGGAGAATTTTTCTGTCCGTTTCGTAAGAGAAGGTCACATTATCAAATTCAATGGCTCCTGTCAGATCGGTATCACTCGCGGAAGGTTTATCGGTTATTTCAGGCTCGGTATCGAGTATCGCGAAAATCCTCTCCCCCGCAGCCATAGCACTCTGCATTATGTTGTATTTCTGGCTAATGTCCGCCAGTGGCTGGAACATCTGTCTCACATAGCTTATGAAGGCTACCAGAGCACCTATGGTAAGACCGCCTTTGAGAACGCTGCCTCCACCGTAAACCAATACAAGAGCGATCCCGACGGATGCTGTCATCTCGATAAGAGGTCTGAATATACCGAAGACAACCATCTGCTTCATGTTAGCCTTGAAGTAATTTCTGTTGGTCTCCTGATATTCCTCCCTCCGCCCTTTCTCCTGCCGGAAAACCTGTACTATCTTTATTCCACTGAGATCTTCCGATAAACTTGAATTAAGTTTGGCAAGGAATTTCCTTACAGCTCTGTAGGCACCTCTTGCCTTAACGCGGAATATCACGGTAACAACTATGAATACAGGAGCAACGGCAAGGGATACCAGGGCAAGTCTCCAGTTCAGCAGAAAGAGGATGATGGCAGTACCGACTATCAGAATAACATCCTTCACGAGGTTCACAAGGACTGCGGTGAACATTTCGTTAAGAGCTTCGATATCGTTGGTTACCCTGGTAACAAGCCTTCCTATGGGATTCTGAGAGTAGAAATTGAGAGACAGCTTCTGTATATGCCTGAATAGTTCAGTTCTAACGTCGAACATGGATCTCTGTCCAGCGATCACCAGGGTCATAACATGACCGTAGCCGGCCGCAAGGCTTATGATTATCAGTATGCCCAGGAACCATGCGAGTCTGCTTATACCTGCGATATCACCGCCTCTGACATCTACTATCACCGAAAGAGGCACGCTGGAGAGTTCAGTCTCGGGCACAAGCCAATATCCATCAATGATTTCGCCCGTTTGATCGTTGTATCTATCCTCCGGGAAGAGGTAGTACGTCTCCCTTGAGAGATTGCCGACATTTTCCATTTCAACACGCTCCGCCGGATCCATCCTGTCGAGTGCCGCTTTCCTTACCAGCAGCAGTGTATCTGCTGAAACGGGAATGAAGTCGGTCGTATCCTGTGACATTTCAACAAATTCTGTACATACTGATGCGGGAGCCGAATATATCTGGTAGAGCTTCGCCAGATAATTATCAATTCCCAGTTTTGTCACGTATGGGATGAGCAGTTCGATTCCGGCAGTAACGACCATGAAGAACATGGCCAGGAAGATCAGGCGCCGATGCGGTCTTACATATCGGAGCAATCTTCTTATAAGATCGCGGTCGTACAATTTCCCTCCAGCAGCATCTTCTACAAATGGACTACCGTGCATCAGCCCTCACCTCCCTCGCTGTCAGAGGTTTCTTCCTTCTTAGCTTCTTCTTCCAGCTGCTGCATTCTGAAAAGCTCAGCATAGAATCCTTCATGTTCCAGGAGTTCGTCGTGGGTTCCATGCTCAACTATCCTGCCGTCATCCATTACGATGATGCTGTCGGCATTCTGTATGGTACTTATTCTGTGGGCGATAAGAATACTTGTAAGGTCGCTTATGTCTTTCTTCAGGCGCGTTAGAATGGCGGCTTCAGTTTCCGTATCAACACTGGAAAGAGAATCGTCAAGAACGAGTATCCTGGGTTTAACGGCAAGTGCCCTGGCAATCGCTACCCTCTGCTTCTGCCCACCCGATAGAGTAACTCCTCTCTCGCCTACCGTTGTATCGTACCCGTCGGTAAAGCCCTGTATCTCATTGTCTATATCAACAATGGAAGACAATTCCTTTATCATTTCGCGGGACATATCGCAATTACCGAAGGCAATGTTGTCAGCGATGGACATGGCGAAAAGGAAAGTCTCCTGGGGAACGTAACCGAACATGCCCCGTATGTTTGACAGTTTCACTTCATGAACGTCTATTTCCCCTAGAAAAACCGTACCTTCCGGGGGATCGTACAGCCTCATAAGAAGTTCAACAAGAGTTGTCTTACCCGATCCGGTGCGTCCGACAATGCCAAGTGTTCCTCCTACCGGCAGCTGAAAAGAAACATCCTTGAGAACCTCTACCTCGGTACCGGGATAGGTGAAGGATAGGTTTTTCACCAGTATGGCAGGCTCGGGCTCAATATCCATTGCACCATCTACGATGTCAGGCAAGGTTGTGAAAATCTTCTGGAGCCTGTCCATACTTGCAGCACCTCTCTGAAGCAGATTGACCACCCATCCAATCGCT
>JAIOSX010000267.1 GCA_021107345.1 Candidatus Aegiribacteria sp. | reverse complement strand
GGAACCTCTGATAATAGAGCTGAAAGAGAATATGGTTATCCGGAAAGATGCGATTGCTTTTCACACGGGAGCTATAGGTGTAGAGTTACTTGATATTCCGGAAAACGATTCTCTCTATGTAATCAAAGAGGAAATCCGTGAGAAAGTGGTTTTCCTGGCCGATCATCCTTATCGAGTCATTCTCCTTGGGGGCAACAACCGTGTCTTCTACGTCAAGACTTCATCCATTTTAGCCACCGACCCTGAGATACTGTTTCCCAGTACCGGATCTCCCGAGGGTTATACAGAGATAACCGGTTTTGGAAAGGTGTACCTCATCGAGTGAATCCTGGTGATGCAGTTCAGACCTGACTGTCAGCAGATAATTTAAGCAGGATTATAGTGGGGATGTAGCTCAGTTGGAAGAGCGCTGCCTTCGCAAGGCAGAGGTCGGCGGTTCGATCCCGCTCATCTCCACCATGTATCTTAACCTTTATAATACCATGAAGATGCAATCTCTACCGAGAATTCCACCTGTCGTTTCCTTATATAATCCCGAGAGCAGGTAAACTTGCAGACCGGAAACAGAGTTGAAATTGCCTGGATGAACCAGCCGGGTCGACTGATATCCAGAATGGAATCGGTTGCCGATGGTTTTCGCGGTTCATCAGCAATTGCAGGAGCCGTTGCTGTCGCTGAAAACAGTTCTCCAAATTCCAGTTGTGCTGAAAAGGCAGTTGCCGTTGTAAGGGATGCTTTCGCGGAAGGTGTTGCTTACGGTGTAGAGAATGTGTTCATGGAAGCTGTTGATGAAATCAATACATTTGCCTTGGAGTGTGAGTATGATACATTATCCCTGGCAGCCGCGGCCGTTCTGGAAAATGAAGTATGGATTTACAGCAGTGGAACCTGCCGGATCTTTCTGTCAGGAGCTGATTCCGGCGGGAGGGGCCCGGGTAATTTCGTAGATATCGAAGGCAAAGGAATAAGAAACTTTAAACTGAAACCAGGTCAGTCTATCATTCTCCTGACCAGCAGTCTCCGAAAGCTTATGGGGTCCTCTGCTGCCCGGAAGTACTCTTCACGCTGCGGAAAACCATTATCTTTCTGCCTGTCCGAGATGATAAGGGAGACTCGGATAAGATTCAGGAAAAAGGGCGGTTCCGCTGCAGCAGTGAGATTGTGCGCCAATTCCGGAAGGATGAGTCTGCCAGAAAGGAAATATCTGGCATATTCACTTGTCTTTTTGCTTGCGGCCGCTGCAGCTGTTCTTATTCTATGCCACAGCATAGAGGAGAAGGATACTCCGGTAAGGTCTGATTCTGTAATAACAGAGGAAATCGTGATGCCGCTGGACTGAGTAACCCTCTTCTTTAGTTTATCAAGTGCTTGTATATTACATATTGCCGGCTGTGCTAGGCGGGGAGCTAGCGGTGCCCTGTACCCGCAATCCGCTACAGCGGGGCTGAAACATCTGTGCGGCAATGCGCAGCGAGTCTGTATTTATGTAAGTGGTGTTGATGGCCAGGACCTGTGCGACGTCAGCCCGTGAACCCCGTCAGAACCGGAAGGTAGCAGCGGTAAGCGATGTCTGGCGGGCGATGCAGGACAACCTGATCTGAGCTGGCTGCAGATTGCACCTCGTGAGGCTTGTCCAGCAGACATGTACGGCCGGCATTGATTAGGGGAATGGAGGTTTGTTTGAGTTACCTGGTGTTTGCTCGGAAATGGCGCCCTCAGTCATTTGAGGAAGTCCTGTCACAGGATCACGTTACAATTACATTGAAGAACGCAATCGATACGGAAAGGATAGGCCATGCCTATCTCATGACCGGTCCGAGAGGTGTCGGAAAGACTACCACTGCCAGAATTTTTGCAAAGGCTCTTAACTGCGAAAACGGTCCCACTTCAAAGCCCTGCCAGCAGTGCGATTCCTGTAGAAGCGTAACAGCGGGAAATCATATGGATGTCAGGGAGATAGACGGGGCAAGCAACAGGGGTATCGACCAGATAAGGGATCTCAGGGAAAAAGCTCGTTACGCGACCGTATCGGGAAAGTTCAAAATATACATTATCGATGAAGTTCACATGCTTACAAAAGAGGCATTCAATGCTCTCCTGAAAATTCTGGAGGAACCACCGGACTCAGTTATTTTTGTTTTCGCCACGACCCAACCGAGGAAGGTCCCGGACACTATTCTCAGCAGATGTCAGCGGTTCGATTTCAGGCGTATTCCCGTATCCGATATGTCAGAGTATCTGAAAAGGGAAGCTGCAAGTGAGGGGATTACTCTGGACAGTACTGCACTTGGCCTGGTATGCAGGGCCAGCGGAGGAAGTATGCGGGATGCTCTTTCACTGATGGATCAGCTTGTCAGTTATTCCGGAAATGACATAAAAGGTGAGGAAGTTGCGAAACTCCTCGGTTTGGTGGAAACAGATCTGCTTTACGATATCACGTCAGGTATACTGGCAGGGAACACATCAAGTGCTATAGATCATGTATCCGGTGCTCTTGCAAAGGGATACAGTGTGGATGAACTCCTTGATGCTCTGATCGCATTCCTCCGAAATCTGCGGCGTGGTGAAGAATGTGCTTCGAACAGCCTCAGAGATGATCCAGAATCGGAAAGCAGACTGCTTTATAAACTGACAGAAGATCTCCCAGATATAGCGATTCTCAACGTACTCATTATACTAAGCAGTGCTG
>JAIOSX010000074.1 GCA_021107345.1 Candidatus Aegiribacteria sp. | reverse complement strand
TGAAAACTGGAAAGATCATCGAAGGCGCAGCCAATATCGAAGAACATGACACCTCTTCCGTTTCTGAAAGTAAGCGGAAGGGGTGCATCAAGTGCCAGTGTATTTACGAAGGGTACTCTCAACTCAGCTGTAAAAAGGCCGTATCTGCGCCCCTTAATACTGGCATAATTATAACCTCTCAGTATGGCACCAGGGTTTGTATAAAAACCAAGAAGGTCGTCTATGGTATCGACTTCTCCCCATAGCAACCTGTGAGGGATTGCGCCGCCAAGAAAGAAATTCTGCGCATCGGAACCCCAGCTTGTTCCGGCCGCCAGCCTTGTGGCGAATGTCACCCTTCTGGAAACCCACAGATAATTTCTCAGATCAAGCATAATTGTACTGTAACTTGCTGATCCTGAAATAGATGGAGCGTATTCACCCATGACACTGAATCTGCTTCCAACACGTGGGCCAACACTTCCCCAAAGGGCATTGTCAAAGACAATCCCGGCCTGTACGGAGATGATATCCTCATCAAGATCTGCAAGTGAATTCCAGGTTCCGGTTCGGCTTAAATGCCTGTACTCCAGAGAACCGTTGATCCTGAATGATGGGCTGAACGGATATCTGGCCAGAGTAAATCCGCCCATATCGATATCTCTGACCTCTTCATAATGACCATCGGCAAACTTAAACAGATGCCTGTAAGATTGCCGCATAAGACCAAAAACGAAATCGGTACGATGCGGAAGATAGGCATAGAAAACAGCCACATCCACATCACTGAGACTGCCTCCGTTCAGATTCGTATTCACAATTATCTGATGGTGAGCAAGAATATCGCTGAGAATGAACTGAGTGTATCCAGAAATGCCTAAATACGAGTCGTATGCTGCCATAGCGCTGGCGTAATCTATTGTCAGTCTTGGAGTGTAGGGGGAAATGCTGCACTGGAACTCATCCTCATTACACTGGTCGGATATATCATCTGACGGAGCAGCTTCATGGATCAATTCGGATGAAACTGTCAGGTCCTGAGATCCTGAACTACCGCGCTGCTCTGATGTCACCGTTGAATCAGTGATTGGATAATATTCGGGAATGAGCCTGTTTTCTGTTCCATCTGTAGTTACATGAAAAGCCCCGTGCTCACATGCGATCACCCGTCTGTCTGTAATATTGTATGCAAGAAAAACACCGGTTCCACTCCAGTCACTGGCAACGAAGGTTAGTATATCGGAGGAATCAGCCCAGGAGGGGGAACCTATGGTTCGGTAAAGGGCTGTAAGGCGGACAATCTCATCGGTTCCATCCTGGAACAGGTAAAGGTCAGGAAAACCGTTCATGTTAGACATGAAGAGAATCCCATCCGGAACACTTATGGGATATCTGATCTCAGAAGAATCTGATAATACTGTAACGGATTCACCTTCCAGGGTGTATTCAATTATTCTCGTTTCTCCATTGACTGATTCAGCAGCACAAAGAATTCTGTTACCTGTCCAGGATAGATCTCGTTCCCCGGATATATCGTCGTTGATCTGTGATAGCTCCTGTTCCAGCATATCCCAGACGTAAATATTCAGCTGACCACTGACCATACCAACAAATCCGATATACCGGCCACAGGAAGACCAGACCGGATCGCGTATCAGGTCAAGTTCAAAGGGGAGATTTTCCTTTTTTCCATCAGAACAGATGATAAGCTGATCTCCGGATACATATTGTACAGCTACTACTATGGAATCGGTAGATGGGGAAAAACTGCATATCCGATACATAGGTGATATTGAAACATCGGAGATTCCACCGGATACAAACGGTCTTTCTTCTACTGCACCTGTCACGGTCGATCTGACGGTCACTGCGAAATGAGCGTGATGATATTCAACACCTGCAATAAATCTTCCATCACTTGATATTATGGAATTCATCTGCGCTATTCTTTCATTGTCCCTGTAAATGGCGTTTGCGATATCACTGGGACTCTCACAGCAGGCCAGCTCGGACCAGTATGTTTCACGTGCCCATTCCATGAATTTTTCACTGAATTGAACACTGGACATGCCGAATACTGCATTGAAGGGGTCCCCAGCTCTTTGCTGTCCATCTGAAGAACTACTCTCCGTGTTTGAATCGTAATCTCTACTACCCCGGGTATTGATACGCTGAACGAATTCCCTGTACTTCTCGTTACCATACCTTTCATTCATAAAATGGTAAATTGCCTGTCCTTCACGGTAAACAAGATAATCCCTTCTTCTGGAAAGCTCATCAATGGAAACGATCTGATTAGAGATGACCATATCTCTGAATTCGGCTTCGGAAGCCGCATCCCAGCCGAGGGATGTGTATTCGGCAAGACCTTCCATCATCCAGAGAGGAGTGCCTCCGGTAATAATGTTAAGCAGGGAACGCTTGTAAAGCATATCGAAGATGAAAGCATGGTTAAGTTCATGGGCTATTACATGGCGAAATTCTGACCAGTAACCTGTGAAGGGTATTACTACTCTGCCTTTGTAAAATTCAGTGAATCCTCCGACTCCCTGTGGTATTTCGTAGGGATTGATATCAGTCTGTCTGAAATCGCC
This sequence comes from Candidatus Aegiribacteria sp., assembly GCA_021107345.1. The sequence goes on along the minus strand of JAIOSX010000074.1, from coordinate 2,996 downwards.
AGGGGAAAGATAAAGCACGATAGGTATCGGTTCCTCCGGCATGTAATTGAACTCCTCGGACAGCTCAAGTAATTCTCTCTCTGTATGAACAAGAAGAGTCTCCGCCGGAATTTCACCTCCCTGAGGGAAATAGATGGTGAAATGCCTTCCCTGGATCTCCCACCATTCCTGCTCGCTTACCTGGACTTTGCTGCGTCCGAAGGAAGTTGCGAAACAGATCGAGAAGAGAACAGGCAGGAAAATGATTAATGCCTTTTTCATTTAACCTCCAGATAACACTGTTCTGACATTCATAGTTCGACTATACTGCCAGGGTTCCCGGTAGAACAGGAGTTACAATGCGAATATACACAATTATCATAATCTCGTTTATAATCGCTCTTATTACCCTTACATCCTGCGACGAACCCGATTCTTACAGTGCTATCCCAGATAACAGGAAGAGTGAACTCCGGGAATGGGCAGGAATTCTCGCGAGGTACTGGGTTCTGCAACCAGGTGACAGTCTTCGCCCGGAAAAGCCGGAGGACAGTGAATTACTCTCTCTGATAGAATCATGCGAATCGAATCCGGAAACATGGGCTTACCTTTATACCTGTATAGCCGATACTATCGCAGTTCTTGAACCTCCAGTTCCATCATGCCAGTATTAGCATGGGGTCGGATCTTGAATTTTGGCATTTGTTACAAATTAAATGCCAAAATTCAAGATCCGACCCCATTTCTATCGGACTCTGGTTACAACTCTGGAAATATCCTTGAAGACTATCAGAAGGAAGATCATCAGAATGATTATCATTCCGGTCTGCTGGATCAGCTGAACATTCTTCTTTGAAATGGGTTTTCCCCTGATACCCTCTATGATGAGGATGACAACGTGTCCTCCGTCAAGCACAGGTATTGGAAGAAGATTAAACACCATTATCGCCATGGATATACTTGCGAGAGTGTACAGGTAACTGGGTAATCCCGATCGGGCCTGCTGTCCCAGGGTTTCAGCCACATAAATGGGGCCTCCTGAACTCTCGGCCAGCTCCGCAGGTTTCTTAAACAGTCTGAAGAGTGTAGTACATACATATACGGTACCCTCACCTGCTGATCTTACTCCCTCCACAATGGCTTTAAAGAACGGAATCCGGATCCTCTCTGAAGGAAGCTGAACGGTAACGCCTGTCAGAATTCTGCCATCGTACTCTCCAGGGGTTACATAAGCTGTGTCAACGTTGCCGTTTCGGACGAACTCAATTTCGAGCTCTTCAGTATTACCTGTCACCAGAGACTGGAAATCATGCCATATGTTAACAGGTATTCCATCGACGGAAGTTATGATATCTCCGGCTCTTATCCCGGATTCGTATGCCGGAAAGCCCACCATAGCTTCACCTATAACCACAGGGATAAGGGCATGAAAAGGAACGGTTTCAATTGGAAGGGAGTATTCCATCTCAAGCATTCCATCTGCTGTTGCAGCAGTCAGTGTACCATTGGTAGTGGAATACATCATATTGAGCATGTCATAATAATCTGCAACGGGATAACCGTTTACGGAAAGGACGGTATCTCCCACACACAGACCGAGGGGATTGTCCGCATTACCTACAACTGCCGGGGCTATATCTATATCCCACCCTACAATGCCGAATATGGTTATAAGTATCAGTGTGGTGAGTACAAGGTTAGCAAAGGGACCGGCAAGAGCTACAAGAGCTCGTCTGAACCATGAGACATCAGTAATCGGTTCGCCCGTAGTACCGAGATTAACCTTGCAGTATCCCCCCAGAGGTATCACTCCTATGCAGTATTCCGTTGTGCCTACTTTCCTTTTGAGAATATGTGGCGGGAAACCTATGGAAAAGCGTGGAACATCCAGGCCCACAGCCTTTGACATGAGGAGATGTCCCATCTCGTGAAAAAACACTATCACACCCAGTCCGAAGATAATGGCTATAACACTCAGCATAGCTTTCTCACAATCTTTTCCGCTTCAACCCGCGATTCCCTGTCAGCCTCCATAACGGTCTCAAGGTCAGTGATCTCCAAAGCCTTATGACCGGCAAGTACCTCTTCTATAACCATGGTAATATCTCCGAAGCTAATCTTTCGCGCAAGAAATGCCGCAACAGCCACTTCATCTGCCGCGTTCGCTGCTGCCGGCCAGGTTTTCCCATCCTGTCCGGCCCGAATAACTGTATCAAAAGCAGGATACCTACGTCTGTCAAGCTCACTGAACTCAAGTGTTCCCCAGTCAAGAGGATTATCATCGGATATCAGTTCAAGTTCACTGCTGGGATACTGCAGGGCGTACTGAATGGGCACCTTCATATCCGGTTTGCCCAGAAGAGCTTTCCAGGAACCATCCTCAAGTCTTACGGAAGAATGAACTATGCTCTGGGGGTGCACAACCACATCAATCTGTATACCGCCGAACAGCCATCTGGCTTCTATGACCTCGAATGCCTTATTCACCATGGTCGCCGAGTCAACAGTTATCCTGGCGCCCATATCCCAGGTGGGATGATTCAGGATATCATCGGCACCCGCCGTCTGCAGCTTCTCAAGAGGGATATCTCGCGCAGACCCTCCGCTCGCCGTCAGAGTAATACTTCTGACGGGACGAAGTTCCCCAAGCAGGCACCTGAATATCGTACTGTGTTCACTGTCAACGGGAATGACGTAGCCGGCGGTGATATGATCCCGGAGCAGTTCGCCGCCTACTACAAGGCTTTCCTTGTTGGCAAGTGCCAGCGTAATACCCCTGTCCCTGCAGATAAGGCTGGCACGCAGTCCAGCGCTTCCAACAATGGCGTTGAGTACCGTATCTGCCCCGTCAATAACCTTCTGAAGGATTCCCTGACCGGTTATTACACCTTCAGGACGCTCTCCTGGTGTCGAAGCTATGGCGGTTACTGAAGGAGCGTACAGTTTCTTCTGCTTCATAAGAAGATCAAGGTTCCTGTTGCAGAGCAATGAATGCAGTTCCAGCTCTGGATTTGCAT